>JAATFS010000123.1 GCA_015655035.1 Lysobacterales bacterium
AGGCGCTCGAAGCGCCTGCGGCCATGGCCAGGCAACTGCGTTGCAAGCGCCCATATCTGCCGATTGAGCGCGTCGTAGTAGGCCAGGCCGCCATGCGCGGCCAGTGCCGCTGCGGCCTGCACGCCGACATCGACCACGATGAAGTTCTCGGCCTGGTTATGGATGTCGTCGAGATAGCGCTTGTCGTAGACATGCTCGATGAAGCCGGGCACGCCCATGAATGCTTGTCGCCCCAAGCGCGCGGTCTTCACCGCTTTGCCATCGGCGAAAAACTCGCCGGCATGGGTGCCCAGCAGGATGCTGTCGGTCGCGTGCAGGGTCAGGAAGGTGCCTATCGACAGCTCGGCCGAGCTGAATTCACGATCGAAATCCGCATCGCCGTACAACTCGCGCTGGGTCGCCAGCTGCGCGATCTGACGACCAACGCCGCACTCCGAACGCACGTGGCCATCGTAGAACGCATCGATCGCATCGCTGTTGCGCGCTGCCGGCGCATAGCCGCGACCGAAGCTGCGGAAGCGCTGCCATCCCTGCGCCCGCGCGCCGCGCCAGCCGAAACCGATCCAGCCCAGCTGCACCGCCGAAAAACGATAACCCTCGTTGTCCTGCAACTGCTGGCTTGCGCGCCGAGCGGCGCCGCCCAACACGAACGCATACGCGCAGACACTGGCCTGGTCGGCGAGCAGCCCGCGCAAGGCGTCGGCACGCTGCGATGGCGGCCACTGCAGCGGCAGCACTGCGTGCAGATCACCGTTGGCTTGTGCGTCGGCCAGCGAAGCGCGCTGGCACGGCGTACCTGCGGCCAGCACGGGTTGCTCGGATGCGATCGACTGGATTCGCCAGCCCAGCCTGCGCAGCAATGCTTCCAGGCATTCGGGCGACGCCTTGGCGACTGCCTCGGAAACGGGCGCCGCGTTGTTTGGCGCAGCAGCCTGTACCGGCAATGCCAACAACGCCGCTCCCAGCAACACTGCCGCCAATACAACTCGGCAGCCACAGGCGCAGGTGCCGCCGCCGGATCGCTCGTTCGTCATTGGATGCAGGCAGGCAAGCATCACTCCGCGGTTCGTGCGAGATCACCGCCATCATGATCGCGCCCAGGCTAGACCACCAGCACAAACGAAAAGGCCCCGGAATACACGGGGCCTTCGTCGCAACCTAACACGCCGCTCAGCGTCGCTCGCAGACCGTCTTGGTGACACGGTTGCCGTTGTTTTCCTGGCGCCTGCCCTGGACGTAGCGCCCAGTTGCACCGCCCGCTACCGCGCCGCCGACGGTCGCCAGCTTCTTGCCACTGCCGCTGCCGAACTGGTTGCCGAGCAGGCCACCAACCACAGCACCGACCGCAGTACCACCCACCCGGTTCGGGTCGCTGCTGTTCTTTTCCACTTCAACCTTCTTGCACCTGACCTTGGTGCCGTCGTTGAAGCGACGTCCTTCGTCCTCTGGACCATAGCTGCGCGCCTGCGCCATTGAAGTAACGGCCAGCAGGCTCAGCATGCAGATGCCCAGAAGCGATTTATGCGTGTTCGTTTTCGTGTTCATGACGCCATTCCTCTTTCGTCGCCGACAGCTGCGGCAGTTCACGAGGCCACTGTGGGCGCCCTGCAGGGAACACAACGTGAAGCACGCGCGCCGCATTCATATCGCGGCCATGCATGTGCAGCGGCCGTTCATCGCGCCGCTGGTGTCTCCTGCGCAGGCGGTCCTTCCGCCGGTACTTCCGCTGGCGTCGGCACTGGCACTGGCACTGGTGTCGACGGTGCAGGTGCAGGTGTCGGCGGCGCTGGCGGTGTCGGCGGCGCTGGCGCTGCCTGCGGCTTGGGCAGGTAGGAATCCAATCGCTCGAAGAAGCGATTGTAGAAACTGGCATCCTGCACCGTGCTGCTGGCCACGCGCACCAGCGAATCGTCGCTGCTGCCGACCGGTAGCGAAACCGAACCGAGCACGCCGACGCCGACGCTGGCGGAGGTCGAACTCTTCTTCAGTGCATAACGGTCCTGCAAGGCACTGACGAACACCCAGGCCTTGTCGGCGCCTTGCGACACACACGACACGCGCAGATCGAGCTGCTCGTGGCTGTCGTCGCGAGGCTGGAAGTTCTTGCTGCCTTCCACCCCGTTGGCATCGGCACGGGCCACGATGTAGCCCTGGCTCAGCAGCGCACGCCGGGCCGCCTCGCACGCCTGCGCGGCGGTTACATCGACACTGCGCGAATAGGTGTTGTCGGAGTTGAAGGACTCGCGCATCAACATGGTGTCGCCCTTGCTACCCCCGCAGCCAGCGGTAGCGGAGACAGCGCTTGCGAGCAACGTCATCAGGGCCAAACGCACAACAGACATGGTGAACCCTAAAGTCGGAGAATCGATCCAGGCAAGCATATCGCCAATGCCACGCGCGGGCGCAGCCGGGCCGCATCCTGCTCATCCCTCGGTTAGCCTGGAAACTGCGCACCCCGGCACAGCGCCATGGCCCGTGCCGTGCCAAGCTCCGGGTCCTGCTCTGGAGATCCGACATGAGCTCGTTCCGTCGCCGTTCCCTGCTGTGGTTGGCACTGTCGCTATTGCCGGGATATGCGCCGGCGATGGCGGCAGAACCGCTGCGGGTGATGTCGTTGAACGTCCGCACACCCGCGGACACCGAGGGCGACAAGCGCTGGCAGGTCCGCCGCGCCGCGATGCTGGCACTGCTGCGTGAGCAGCATCCGGACGTGATCGGCACCCAGGAGCTGGGCAAGCAGCAAGCGGACTATCTGGCACGTCACCTGGATGGCTATCGCTGGTTCGGCGAGGGTCGGCGCGGCGGCGATGGAGATGAACACATGGGCGTGTTCTACGACGGCCGCACGCTGAAGGTCGTCGACTCGGGCAACTTCTGGCTGTCCAACACGCCCGAGGTCGCCGGCAGCATCACCTGGGGCCATCCGCTGCCGCGCATGGTCACCTGGGCACTGTTCGAGCGCCTGGGCGATCGACGGCGCTTCTATCTATACAATACCCATCTACCCTATCGCGACCAGGACGAGCCCGCGCGGGTACGCGGCGCCACCTTGATCCTGTCGCGACTGCGACAGTTGCCTGGTGACGTCCCCGTGGTGCTGACCGGCGATTTCAACAGCGAACCCGATGGCGCGACCTACCACACGCTCACCGCCCAGCTCGCCGACGCGCGCGTATTGGCCCCGCAACGCGCCGGGCCACCGGCCACGTTCCACGGCTTCACCGGCAAGGCCGACCGGCAACTGGACTGGATCCTGGTACGCGGCTTCGTGGTCAAGCACTTCGCCACCCTCGACCAACGCCCCGGCGGGGTGCTGCCTTCGGACCATTTCCCGGTCATGGCCGAACTGGCCTGGCCGAACTAGACATTGCCCAAGCGCGATCCGTCGATCCCAGCGCCGGGCGGATCGGCCCGGTCGAGCGGTGTTGGGGAATCGGCGCGTCCACCGGTCATCGCTGTGCTTCGGCATCGCGACCTTTGCATTGGCGGGCGCGCTGGCCTGGCGCGGCGCGTTCGCGCTCGACGCGATCGGCCCATCACTGCTGGCATTGCTCCCCACCGCGCTGGGCATGCTGATCGGCATCCGGCTACGCAGTCGCATTTCCAGTACGTTGTTCCGCCGGGCATTTTTCCTGACTCTGTTGGCGCTGGGCGGACATATTCTTTGGCAGGCGCTGCGCTGATTGCATTGCGCGCTTGGATACGCCCCCCTGTTCGGGTCAGGCGAATAGAAAAAAAGCGCCGCCGTTGCCGGCGACGCGTTGATTCAGGTCTCGACTCCCCTGCGCAGGTTCAGTCGGCCCACTGCCCTGGTCCGGTCGAGCGCGGCAGTACCTGCACCGACAACGGACGGTCGTGTTCCAGCAGGTTCAGCGCATCGGCCAGGATCGAGGCCGATTCGTTGAGCAGCGGGTCCGGACGCTTTTCGGCCGCTTTCTCGCGCGCGGTGTCCTTGACGATGTCGCGTTCGTTGCCAGTAAGGCCGTCGTCACTGTCTTCGGCCAACGGATCCAGCGGCAGGCCGAGCTGCTTGCGCGTAGCCTGGCGTGCCTTGCGCTGGGTGTCCTGCTTCTCGCGCTCGGCCACACGCTCGGCCTCGTTCAACGAGATGTATTTCTTGGCCTTTTCCTCGCGGAACTGGTTGACGTCCTCCTGCCACCACTGGAACTCCTTGTCGCCGGCAACGCGCGTGGCGTGCAGGCTTTCCAGCTTGGGCAGCAATGGCGCGAAATTGCCGTACTGGGTGTGCGGCACCGCAGCGATCCGGGTCCACGGCAACGCATTGTCGTAGGTGCTCTCGCCAAACTCGGTGGCGTCGACACTGGCCGGGAACGCGATATCCGGCACCACGCCCTTGTGCTGGGTGCTGCTGCCGCTGACGCGGAAGAACTGGGCGATGGTCAGCTTGACCTGGCCGAAGCGCTGGCCTTCGGCGGCGGGCCAACGGTCGAGGTCGACGATGTTCTGCACCGTGCCCTTGCCGAAACTGGTTTCACCGATCACCAGGCCACGGCCGTAGTCCTGGATGGCGCCGGCAAAGATCTCCGAGGCGGAGGCCGAGCCACGGTTGATCAGCACGGCCAACGGGCCATCCCATGCCACCGCTTCGCTGCGATCGCCATTGACGGTGACACGGCCACCGGACTCGCGCACCTGCACCACCGGGCCCTGTTCGATGAACAGGCCGGTCAGTTCGATCGCTTCGTCCAGCGAACCACCGCCGTTGTTGCGTAGATCCAGCACCACGCCGTCGACCTTGTCGGCCTTGAACCCGACCAGCAGCTTGGCCACGTCGCGGGTAGCGGACGCATAGTCGGCCGCGTTGCGGCGACGGCCTTCGAAATCCTGGTAGAAGCCCGGCAACTTGATGATGCCGACCCGCCGCTGCGGCTCGTCGTCCTTGGCCGGGACCGTAATGGTTTCGCCCTTGGCAGCCTGCTCGGCCAGGCGCACCTTCTGCCGGGTCAGCAGCAGCGTGCGATGGTTGCCGTCGATGCCCGACTCGGCCGGGATGTATTCCAGCCGCACCAGGGTGTCCTTCTTGCCCCGGATCTTGGCGACCACATCGTCGATGCGCCAGCCGATCACGTCTTCGACCGGGCCGCTCTTGTCCTGGCCCACCCCGACGATGCGGTCGCCGGGCTTCAGGGTACCGTCCACTGCCGCCGGGCCGCCGGGGATGACTTCGCGGATCACCACCATGTCGTCCTGCTTCTGCAGCTGCGCCCCGATGCCTTCCAGCGACAGCGACATCTGCTGGTTGAAATTCTCGGCGGTACGCGGAGTGAAGTAGTCGGTATGCGGATCGACCGCGTTGGTATAGGCGTTCAGGAAGAACTGGAATACGTCATCGGCCTTGAGCTCATTGACCGACTTGGAAAGGTTGGCATAACGCTTGTCCAGCGTCTTGCGGATGTCGTCGGACTTCTTGCCCGCGAGCTTGAGCCGCAACCAGTCGTTCATCACCGACTGCCGCCACAACTGGTCCAGCTGCGCGTCATCGGCTGCCCACGGCACCTTCTCGCGGTCGTATTCGAACTTCTCGTGGCCGCTGAAATCGAAATCCTGCTTGAGCAGCTTGCGCGCATAGTCCACGCGCTGGCCCACGCGCTTCTTGTAGAGCGAGAACACCTGGAACGCCGGCTCCAGGTTGCCGCCCCGGAGGGCCTCGCCCACACCGGCCTCGAATGGCGCAAAGCCATCGATGTCGGCCTGCGTGAAGAATTGCTTGCCGCCGTCCAGCGTCTCCAGATAACGCTTGAACACGTCCTTGGACGTGGCCTCGTCCAGCGTGCGCGGCCGGTAGGCATAGCGACTGTCGGACAGCAGGCCATACACCAGCTTGGTGGCGGTGGACTGATCGGCCGTGGCCGCTGCCGGCAACGCGTTGTCGGCGCGCGCGAACAACGCCAACGGAGTGGTCAGCGCCAAGGCGAGCAGACAGGCTTTCAGCGACACGGAAACTTTGTAATTCATCTAGTTACTCTCGGCTGCGAAGCCGTCAGGTAAATACTGGTAGCGCATGGGACACCATCACAGTGCCGAAAGTTGCTGCGCTTGTCATCCACTGCCTGAACGAGCCTATCGCCGTAGCCGTAGCGGATTGTGAATGGCGTGCCACGCGCCTGTTTCAAGAGGCGCGCGGGTGCGTATGGGAGGCGTGCGCGCCGAGGTATCGTCGCGCTGGCGGAGTTCGCGTCAACCCCGGAGACGATGCACTCAGGCGGCGACGCCAGCGCCGGCGGCCTGCCTGTCGGCATGGTAGGACGAGCGCACCATCGGACCGGAGGCGACGTGGCTGAAGCCCAACTCGTAGCCGTAGACCTCCAGCGCCTTGTAGTCGTCCGGCGACCAGTAGTGCATGACCGGGTGGTGATGCGGGGTCGGTTGCAGGTACTGGCCGATAGTGACCATGTCCACGTCATGCGCGCGCAGGTCGCGCAAGGTCGCCTTCACCTGCTCCAGGGTTTCGCCCAGGCCGAGCATGATGCCGGACTTGGTGGCGATGTCCGGATGCTGGGCCTTGAACTTCTGCAACAACGTCAACGACCACTGGTAATCGGCACCCGGACGCACGTTCGTGTACAGGTCCGGCACGGTCTCGATGTTGTGGTTGAACACGTCCGGCGGACTGCTGGCCAGGATCTCCAGCGCGCGGTCCATGCGGCCCTTGCCGCGGAAATCCGGGGTCAGGATCTCCACCCGGGTGCGCGGGGCATGCTCGCGGATCGCCGCGATGCAATCGACGAAATGCTGGGCGCCGCCATCGCGCAGGTCATCGCGGTCGACGCTGGTCACCACCACGTACTTCAGGCCCATATCGGCCACGGTCTGGGCCAGGCTCAGCGGCTCCTTCGGGTCCGGCGGCTTGGGCCGGCCGTGGGCGACGTCGCAGAACGAGCAGCGGCGGGTGCAGACCTCGCCGAGGATCATGAACGTGGCGGTACCGTGGCCGAAGCACTCGTGGATGTTCGGGCAGCTGGCTTCCTCGCAGACCGTGACCAGGCGGTTCTCGCGCAGCTTGGCCTTGAGGTTCTGCACCGCGTTGCCGGAAGGGATGCGTACCCGGATCCACGAGGGCTTGCGCAGCACCGGCACATCGGCGAACTGCACCGGCGAACGGTTGATCTTGTCGCCCCCCAGTTGCTTGGCCCCGGTCTGCAACGGCGCGGGCGCAGCGGCATCGGTGGAGATGACCTGCAAGGGGATGGAACGGGCGATAGGCTGGGTCATGGCGTTACCGGGCGGTTTCAGGCCGCGTGGAGGTCGGGCAATTCGCGGTTGGGCTGCAACTCCAGTCCGAACTGGCGGGCCAGTTGGGCCAGCAGCACCGGCTTGACCGCGTCCATCCCGGAAGGACCGCCCAAGTCTAGCACCGAGGTCACGTGCAGGCCTTGATAGCCGCAGGGATTGATGCGGTGGAACGGCTCCAGATCCATCGCCACATTGAAGGACAGGCCATGGAAGGTGCAGCCACGGCGCACGCGGATGCCGAGCGCAGCCACCTTGGCTCCGGCCACGTACACCCCCGGGGCGCCGTCGCGGCGCTCGGCCACGATGTTCCACTCGTCCAGGGTGTCGATGAGGGCCTGCTCGATCTTGCAAACGTAGTCGCGCACGCCAATCTTGAGCCGGCGCAGGTCCAGCAATGGATAGACCACCAGTTGGCCAGGACCATGATAGGTGACCTGGCCGCCGCGATCGACATGCAGCACCGGGATGTCGCCGGGCGCGAGCACGTGCTCGTCCTTGCCGGCCTGGCCCAGGGTGAACACCGGATCGTGCTCGACCAGCCACAGCTCGTCGGGGGTGGTGTCGTCGCGGTGGTCGGTGAACGCCTGCATCGCCCGCCACACCGGCGTGTACGGCTGCCGGCCGAGCTCGCGCACCTGCGCTGGCAGCGGCGTGATCGCAGCGGCGACTACAGCGTCCACTTCACTTCCGGGTGCTCGCGCAACGCCGCATGCGCGGCGTCGTATTGCGCGCGGTTGTCGGCGCGGAAACCGATCCGCACCGAGACGTACTTGCCATTGGAGGAATGCTTCCAGCTGATGCTTTCCTCCAGCAGCTCCACGCCAGCGCCGGACAGCAGCCGTGGCAGTTCGGTCTCCAGTCCCTTGTCGGCGGTGCCCATCGCGCTGAGCTCGAAGTTGCCGGGAAACTGGAAGCCGTGATCGGGGTTGTCGGACTTGATTTCCATGCCGCCATTATTGGGCCGGGAACGCGCAAACCCAAGCCCGACGAACGCGCACCGGCTGCCCGCAGCGTGCTCTTCCGGCGCTCCGCCTGCCGGTGCGGCGCACCAACCCGTCACTACGCGCGTTTCACTGGCTTCGGCGAAAGTTACAAAAAAGCCGGCTTTCGCCGGCTTTTCGTTTTACTCGGATTGCCACCACATCCAGAAGCTGTCCCACAGTCGCTTGAAGAAGCCACCTTCCTCGACAGCAGCCACTGCCACCAGCGGCGCCTGGGCGATGATCTTGCCTTCCAGGCTGACCTTGACCGTGCCGACCTGCTGGCCCTGCTTGATCGGCGCTTCCAGATTCTTGGCCAGCTCGATGCTGGGCTTGAGGTCGTTGTAGCGGCCGCGCTGCACACTGACTTGCAGCGGCTGGGCGACGCCGAGCTCGACTTCGTCCTGCGCGCCCTTCCATACCTTCTGCTTGGCCACGATCTTGCCGGGGGTGTAGAGGTTGTGGGTCTCGAAGAAGCGGAAGCCCCAATTCAGCAGCGCCAGGCTGTCGTTGGCGCGCTGCTTCTCGGAGACGTCGCCCATCACCACCGCGATCAGGCGCTGGTCGCCGCGCTTGGCCGAGCTCAGCAGGCAATAGCCCGCTTCGGAGGTATGTCCGGTCTTGATCCCGTCCACCGCCGGATCGCGCCACAGCAGCAGGTTGCGATTGGGCTGCTTGATGTCGCCGACCTGGAATTCCTTGATCTTGTTGTAGGCGTAGGTGTCCGGGTAATCGCGCACCATCGCCCGCCCAAGCAACGCCAGGTCGTAGGCGGTGGTGTGGTGGCCTTCGGCGCTCAGGCCGTGGGCGTTGACGAAGAACGAGTTCTTCATGCCGATCTTGGCGGCATAGCTGTTCATCAGCGAGGCGAACGCCTCTTCGCTGCCGGCCACGTGCTCGGCCAGTGCGATTGCGGCATCGTTGCCGGACTGCACCGCCATGCCCTTTTCCATGTCTTCCAGACGTGCGGTCTGGTTGACCGGGAAGCCGCTGTAGCTGCCATCGGTGCCGGCTCCGCCTTCGCGCCAGGCGCGCTCGCTCATCATGACCTGATCGTCACGGCTGACCTTGCCGTTCTTGATCTCGGCGGCCACCACGTAGGAGGTCATCACCTTGGTGATGCTGGCCGGTGCCAGTTGTTGGTGGATGTTCTCGCCCGCCAGTATCTGGCCGGTGGCGTAGTCCATCAGGGCCCAGGCCTTGGACACCGCCGGTGCCGGTGCCGGCGGAACCGGCAGTGCCGCGGCGTGGGTGGTGGCCGGTGCAGCCGAAGCAGGCGTGGGCTGCGGCGCGGGGGTCTGCGCGGAAACCAGGCCGAAGGCGAACGTGGCCACGGCAGCGGCGGCGAAACGGAATTTCATCGAGAAACGACTCCTGGCGGGCCCGAAGGCTGAAAGAACGGCATTGTAAAGCGAGGCAGCGACGAATCCGCCTGGGATTCGCACGATCGAACAAGTCACCGACCCGCCCGGCCTGGGGCCGCGCGGGTCGGTGGCAAGCCGGCGCGCTTGGCGGCGTCAGTTCGCCACGATCTGCGGTCGTCCGAATCCCATACTGGCAATACGGCTCGCAAGTTCCGAAGCGTTGTCGTGATCGCGCGCATTCACGCGCAACCGCCATAGGGTACGCCCGCCGCTGGCGATGTCACTGATGGTGGCGCCGACGATACCGGCCGATGCCAGCTGCGACAGCGCGCGGTTGGCGTTTTCGCGGCTGGCGAAGCTGGCCACCTGCAACAGAATGCTACCCAGCGCAGACTCGGCCGCGCTCGGCGGCTTGTACGCGGGAGCCGGCGCGAGGGCCGTTGCCGCGATCGGAGCAGCCGGCTTGACCTGCGCCGCCACGACCGGCGTGGCAGTCCGCTCGACCACCCTGGCCGCCGGCTGCCGGTATTCCTCGCTACGCGCGGCGACCACTGGAGCGGCGGCAGCTGGAGCGGCGGCAGCGGGCGCGACCCTGGTCGGCTTGCCCGTGGCCACGCGTACGCCCTGGGTCTTCATCCAGGCATCGAAGTTGTCGGCACTGCCGGGCGCCTTGGAATCGGCCACGCGGTAACGCCAGCGCTCTCCCGGCGCAACCGCAGCCTGGGTTGCAGCCGCCGTAGTCGATGTTGTCGCCAATGCCGCCACTGCCGGCGTAGCCGCCGCCACCTTGCGCGCAGGCACGACCGAGGTCTTGGCCGGCAACTGCCCCACCAGCGTATCGATCTGGCTGTTGCGGGGCGCGACTCGCGCGGCGGCCACCATGGTGGCCGCCGCAGGTACTGCGCTGCCACCGGCCCGCCGCTTGGCCAACAAGTCTGCGTTGTCGGCCTCGGTCAGACCGCGCACTTCGACGTTGCCGGTGCCGCGACTGGTGATGCCCAGCTTCACTGCGGCGGCGTAGCTCAGGTCGATCACGCGTCCGTCGTGGAACGGTCCGCGATCATTGACCCGAACCACCACGGACTGGCCGGTATCGACATTGGTCACCAGGGCGAAACTGGGCAACGGCAGCGTCTTGTGCGCGGCGGTGAAGGCGTACATGTCGTACACCTCCTTGTTGGAGGTCAGCCGGCCGTGGAACTTGCTGCCGTAATAGGAGGCGGTGCCGCGTTCAACATAGCCTTCCGGGCCGTCCATCACCTTGTAGCGCTTGCCCAGCACCTCGTAGGGCGAGCGGTTGCCCACTGCCGAATACGGTTCGTTGCTGACCAGCGGCTCGGGGATGCAGGCGACGTTGGGCACGTAGTCCGGCGTGGTGTCCTTGACCCCCGGCTTGTACAGGCCACCGGCGGTGTAGTGGCCGCGCGTGGAAGGATCTTCCTGTGCGGGCGCATAGGGCGAAGCGGAGGGACAGCCGGTGGCGACGTGCGTCGGCACCTGGCTCTGGACCCTGGCGCCCTTGTGCACGTTGTGAACGCCGGTGGCAGCGCTCGGCGGCGGGGTCGATTTCTTCGGCGCACTGCTGCATGCCGCCAGGCCGAGGATCAACGAGATCGGTAGCAACCGTGTGATGTTCATGCCGGGGGGAGCTCCTTGCCGGCAATGGCCTCGGACAGCTGGAACACGGCCATCGCGTACATCTTGGAAATGTTGTAACGGGTAATCGCGTAGTAGTTCTGGAAGCCCAGCCAGTACTGCTTGCCGGTGCTGCCTTCCAGGGTGATTGGGGTTGCAGTGGTGCCGCCCACGACCGGCGCAGCGGGGCGGTAGCCACGGCTGGACAGCTCGGCCAGGGTGTAGGTCGGGGTCCAGTCGGTGGGATTGAACTCCTCCTGGCCCGGCGCCAGCGTGGCCGGCACGGCGACCGCACCCCCACGGACCCAGCCGCCCTTCTTCACGAAGTAATTGGCGATCGAGGCAAACATGTCGTTGTAGTCGGTGAACAGGTTGCGCTTGCCATCGGCGTCGCCGTCCACGCCGAACTGGCGGTAGCTGGACGGCATGAACTGGCCCATGCCCATCGCGCCGGCGTAGCTGCCGACCAGTGCGGCGACATCGAGGTTCTCTTCCTTGCCCAACGCGAACAGCTGGCCCAGTTCGTCGCGGAAGAACAGCTCGCGGCGCACCTCGCGCTCGAGCTTGGCAGGATCGCCGCTGCGCGGGTAGCGGAACGCCAGGGTGTACAGCGCATCCAGCACGCGGTGCTTGCCGGTGTTGGCGCCATAGCTGGTCTCCACTCCGATGATCGCCACGATCACCTGCGCGGGGACGCCGGTAGCGGCCTCCACCCGGGCCAGTTCGTCGCGATGCTTGGCCAGGAAGGCGCGGCCGCCGTCGATGCGTCCCTGGGTGATGAATATCGGCCGGTACTCGTTCCACGGCTTGACCCGTTCGGCAGGGCGCGACATGGCCGCGACGATCCCGTCCTTGAACTGGGCCTGCGCCAGGGTCGCCTCGATCCGCGCGGGGTCCAGGCCATACCTCGCTGCGGTTTCACGCACGAAATTAGCGCGCGCGGTCGCAAAGGGAACGGGCGTCAGATCAACGGGCGGCAACGCCGGAGCAGCCGCTTCCGGGGTCGCTTCGGCCGGAGTCGACAACGCCGGCGGCGCCGGCTTGGGTGCAGGCGCGGGCAGTGCGCTGGCCTGGGGCGAGGGCGGCGGGGGGCTGGGCTGCGTCGCACAGGCGACGAGGCCAAGGGTGAGCAAGCAGGTCAGTGTGCGTCGGATCATCTGCTGAGATTAACAGAGACAAGATGAACTTCCATCAATAACATCATGAAACAAAACAAGTTTGACTGAAGTCAAGCAGCATAAAGCTAAATTTTCCAACAGATTCCCGCGCTGGCCGGCTGAATGGGGCCATCGCGGCCGTCACAGCGAACCGGTGGCGGCAGCCCGGAACCAGGCGTCATCGCGCGCGCCGAGCCGAGGTTTCGCCGGCGTCTTCCCCCCAGCGGACACCTGCCCCCTCCCCTGCCCCCCTCCCCTGCCCGGGCCGACGGTAGCCATCGCAGGCCCGCCTTATCGCCCGCCCCACACAGCACAAGGCCGCGAGAGTGTTCCCTCGCGGCCCTGGCCTAGCTCGTCACACTCGGGCAAAACTCAGAATGCGCCGTCGATGTCGGTCACGGCGATCAGCTTGTGGTTGACGAACTCCTTGATGCCCAGGCCGACCAGTTCACGGCCGTAGCCGGAACGCCGCACGCCGCCGAAGGGAAGATCCGCCGCCACGCCGGTCGGGTGATTGATGTAGACCATGCCGGTGAATATCTGCTGGGCTACCTTGACGCCGCGCTTGATGTCCTGGGTGAACACCGAGCCCCCCAGGCCGAACGGCGAATCGTTGGCGATGCGGATCGCATCGGCCTCGTCCTTGGCGCGGATGACCTGCGAGACCGGGCCGAAGAACTCCCAGCGATAGGCCGGATTGTCCTCGGCGATGGTCAGCAGCGCCGGCCGGAAGAAGGCGCCGGTGGATGGCACCTCCGCACCGATCACCTCGAGCTTGGCGCCATGCGCAACCGCTTCTTCGACCTGTTTCTTCAGGTCGTCCGCCGCGCCCTGCGAGGACAGCGGTGCCAGCGTGGTGGACGGATCCAGCGGATCGCCCGCCTTGAGCTGGGCAACACCGGCCTTGTACTTTTCCAGGAAGGCGTCGTAGATCTCGTCGACGACGATGATGCGCTTGGACGAGCAGCACACCTGGCCGGCATTCCAGTGGCGGCCGGTCACCGCCCAGCTGACCGCCTTGTCCAGTTCGGCGTCTTCCAGCACCACGAAGGCATCGGCGCCGCCAAGCTCCATCGTGGACTTCTTCAGCGCGTTGCCGGCCTGGGCGGCAACCACCGAGCCCGCACCTTCCGAGCCGGTAAGCGCCACGCCCTGTACGCGCGGGTCTTCGATGATCGCCTTGATCTGGTCGCGGTTGGCATAGAGATTCTTGAAGCCGCCTGCGGGCAGGCCCGCTTCGCGGAACAGCTGCTCGAAAGCGGCCGCGCACTGCGGCACGTTGGAGGCATGCTTGAGCAGCAGGACATTACCGGCCGCCAGTTGCGGTGCGGCGATGCGCACGATCTGGTAGTACGGGAAGTTCCAGGGCTCGATCGCCAGCAGGATGCCTTGCGGCTCGTGTTCGATCCAGGCTTCGGTGTAGGACGGATGCTTGCTCGGCAGTTTCTCCGGGGCGAGCAGCGTCTCGGCGTTTTCGACGTAGTACTCCAGGATTTGCGCCGACAGTTCCACCTCGGCTTCGGCCTCGCCCAGCAGCTTGCCCATTTCCAGGGTCAGGATCTTGGCGTAGTCGGTATGGCTGGCGCGCAGCAGGTCGGCGGCTTTTTGCAGCACCTTGGCACGCTCGGCAAAGCTGGCGTTCTTCCAGGTTGCAAAGGCGGACTGGGCTTGGTCGAGCGCCTGCGCCACTTCGGCGTCGGACGCGTTGGGGAAGGTCTTCTCGACCTGGGCGGTGTACGGATTGGTAGTTGCGTATGCCATCAGTTGTTACTCCGATAAGGGGGAATATTGCGGGGGAGCGCGGATCAGCCAGCAAGCTCCTTCACCGACTGCACCATTTCGTTGAGTACGGCCGCCGCGTCGCCGTAGACCATGTCGCAGTTCTCGCCATAGAACAGCAGGTTCTCTACCCCAGCGTAGCCCTTGCCTTGTCCACGCTTGATCACGTAGACCTGGCGCGCCTGGTCGGCATTCAGGATCGGCATGCCGTAGATCGGCGAGGCCTTGTCGGTGCGCGCGGCGGGATTGACCACGTCGTTGGCACCGATCACCAGCGCCACATCCGTGTTGGCGAAGCTGTCGTTGATGTCTTCCATGTCGAAGATCAGGTCGTAGGGCACGCCCGCTTCGGCCAGCAGCACGTTCATGTGCCCAGGCATGCGTCCGGCGACCGGGTGAATGGCGAACTTCACGTCCACATCCGCCGCCTGCAACAGCTTGACCAGTTCATACAGTCGCGCCTGCGCCTGCGCCACCGCCAGCCCATAGCCGGGCACGATGATCACGCTGGAGGCATAGCGCATCGACGCCGCCGCGTCGCTCGGAGTGGTGGAGGTCATCTGCCCGCTGACCTCGCCCTGCGCAACCGCGGCACCATCGCCGAAGTTGCTGAACAGTACGTTGGCGAGCGAGCGGTTCATCGCCTTGGCCATCAATACCGTCAGCAGCGTGCCCGCCGAACCGACCACCATGCCGGCGATCATCAGCGCGGGATTCTGCAACGCGAAGCCTTCCAGGCTCACCGCAAGGCCGGTGAAGGCGTTGTACAGCGAGATCACCACGGGCATGTCGGCACCGCCGATCGGCAGTGTCATCAATATGCCGAAACCAAGCGCGGCAACGAAGAACAATGCGACCGCCCAACTGTTTCCCGGTTGCAGCAGCACCAGTACGGCCAGCGCCAACGCAAGCACGAAGATCAATCCATTGAATACGCTCTGTCCCTTGAAGCGCCATGCCTTGTCGATGCGCCCGTCCAGCTTTGCCCAGGCGATGATCGAGCCGGACAGCGACACCCCACCGATCAACGCGCCGAGCAAGGTCACCGCCAGATGCAATCCCATCTGCTGCGGCTGCAATGCGACCAGCGACACCGCGCCTACCGCAGCTGCGGCGCCACCGCCCATGCCGTTGTACAGCGCCACCATCTGCGGCATGTCGGTCACCGCCACCTTGCGCCCGCTGCGCCAGGCCAACGCGCCCCCCAGCGCCAGCGCCAGCAGCACCAGTCCCAGGTTGGTGAGCGCATGCGGCTGCGCGCTCGGCTGCACTTGCGCGAGGTAGCCGAACGCCGCGCCCACGGCGATCAGCATGCCGACACCCGCCAGCACGATGCCGTGCAGGGCAGTCACCGGCGAGGACATGCGCTTGAGTCCAAGGATGAACAGGAACGCAGCCAATAATCCACTCAGTTCAATCAATAGCGACAGCATTGCCCTACTCCTTCTTTGTTTCGGCTTTCGCGCTGGGCTTGAACATCGCCAGCATCCGATCGGTGACCACGTAGCCGCCGGCCGCGTTTCCGGCGCCGAGTGCCACGCCGATGAAGCCGATCGCCTGACCCGCCACGGTGTCGGCGTTGAACAACGCATGCATGGCGCCGACCACGACGATGCCGTGAATGAAGTTGGAGCCGGACATCAGCGGCGTATGCAGGATCGAGGGCACCTTGCCGATCACCTCGTAGCCGGTGAAGGCGGCGAGCATGAACACGTACAGCGCAACCATCCAGCCAATGGAAAGATCCAGGGTCATGACTTACTCCTTTGCGGTCGGCGTCACCGCGCCGGATGAGGGAACGGACGCCGGTGCCGGCGCGCGGTAAAGCAATGTGCCGGCGACCACTTCGTCGTCGTAGTCCGGCGCCAGCGTGCCGTCGCGGACGAACAGCCCCAGCAATGCCAGCAGGTTCTTCGCATACAGTTCGCTGGCATGCTGGGCCAGCCGCGATGGCACGTTGAACGGCGCCACGATCAGCGCCGGTCCCACCTGGACGTTTTCGCCCGGCACCGTGCCTTCGCAGTTGCCGCCGCTGTCGGCCGCCAGGTCCACGATCACCGAGCCGGGCTTCATGCCGTCGATCTGGCTACGATCGATCAACCGCGGCGCGGTACGGCCAGGCACGTTGGCGGTGGTGATGACCATGTCCGCCGCCTGGATATGCTGGGTGAGCACGGCAGCGGCCTTGGCGCGTTCCTCATCGGTGAGTTCGCGCGCATACCCGCCTTCGCCGGTGGCATCGATACCGGTATCGACGAAGCGCGCCCCGACCGACTGCGCCTGTTCGCGCGTCTCCGGGCGTACGTCGTACCCCTCGGTAACCGCGCCGAGCCGGTGCGCGGTCGCCAACGCCTGCAACCCGGCAACGCCCAGGCCCATGACCAGTACGTGTGCGGCGCGCAGCGAACCGACGGCTGTCGTCATCATCGGCAGGATCCGCGGCAGGCTGACCGCGCCCAGCAGCGGCGCGTAATAGCCGGCCAAGGTCGCCTGGCTGGACAACGCATCCATTGCCTGGGCGCGACTGATGCGTGGCACCCGCTCCATCGCGAAGGCGGTGACGCCGCGCTCGGTCAATGCCTGCTGCAAGCCGGGCGCCTTGTCCGGATAGAGCAGGCCGACCAGCAGGCTGCCCGGGCGCATCGCCGCCACCACTTGCGTCGATGGCGCCTGCACCGCCAGCACGATATCGGCCTCGGCCAACAGTTCGCCGACGTCGTCGACCACGGTGGCGCCGGCATACGCGCCATCGTTGAACGAGGCGCCTACGCCTGCGCCGGACTGTATTCGCAATTGCGCTCCCAGCTTGGTCAGCTTGGGCAGCAGCGCAGGCACCATCGCCACCCGCCGTTCGCCGGGGCGCTCCTCTTTCAGTACTGCAACCGTAAAGGACATGGGCACTGCCTCATAAGAAAGAAGGATGACCAGTTCACGGTGCGCCTTCGGTGGTGAGGACACCTTGACCCAAATCAATAACGCCGTTTCGCACGGTTTTAACTGCGCTTGAGCAGACTCGACCAAGCCGCCCGCGAGCAGTTGACTTCATACTCCCAGGGAGTATTATTGGATACTCCCCAGCAGTATCAGGATCCGACTGGATGCCCCGCACCGTAGAAGAGAAACGCCGTGTCCTGGCTCGAGTGCGCCGTGTGCGCGGCCAGCTGGATTCACTGGAACGCGCGCTGGAGGAAGGCGCCGACTGCGGTCCGGTCCTGCAGCAGATCGCGGCGGTTCGCGGCGCCATCAATGGACTGATGGCCGGCGTACTGGAAAGCCATTTGCGGGAGGAATTCGCTCATCTCACCGAGGGCAGCGACACCCCACAGTCGTCCATCGACGACGTCGTTTCCCTGGTTCGTTCGTATCTTCGTTGACCTTTGCGTCGACCGCTCCCTTTCAACCCATCCCCCTTTTATTGATGAGGACCACCATGAAATCACGTGCAGCAGTCGCATTCGGCCCCGGCAAGCCGCTGGAAATCGTCGAGATCGACGTCGCTCCGCCGCAGAAGGGCGAAGTACTGATCAAGGTCACCCATACCGGCGTCTGCCACACCGACGCCTTCACCCTCTCCGGCGACGACCCGGAAGGCATCTTCCCCGCCGTGCTCGGCCATGAAGGCGCCGGCATCGTGGTCGAGGTCGGCGAAGGCGTCACCAGCGTCAAGCCTGGCGACCACGTCATCCCGCTGTATACCGCCGAGTGTGGCGAGTGCCTGTTCTGTAAATCCGGCAAGACCAACCTGTGCGTGGCCGTGCGCGCGACCCAGGGCAAGGGCGTGATGCCCGACGGCACCACCCGCTTCTCCTACAACGGTGAGCCGCTCTATCACTACATGGGCTGCTCCACCTTCAGCGAGTACACGGTGGTGGCCGAGGTGTCGCTGGCCAAGATCAATCCTGAAGCCAACCCGGAACACGTCTGCCTGCTGGGCTGCGGCGTCACCACCGGCATCGGTGCGGTGCACAACACCGCCAAGGTGCAGGAAGGCGACAGCGTCGCGGTGTTCGGCCTGGGCGGGATCGGCCTGGCCGTCATCCAGGGCGCACGCCAGGCCAAGGCCGGGCGCATCATCGCCGTGGACACCAACCCGTCCAAGTTCGAGCTTGCGCGCAGCTTCGGCGCAACCGACTGCATCAATCCCAAGGATTACGACAAGCCGATCCAGCAAGTCATTGTCGAGATGACCGGCTGGGGCGTGGACCATTCGTTCGAGTGCATCGGCAACGTCAACGTCATGCGCGCAGCGCTCGAAAGCGCCCATCGCGGCTGGGGCCAGTCGGTGGTCATCGGCGTGGCCGGCGCCGGCCAGGAAATCAGCACCCGGCCGTTCCAGTTGGTCACCGGCCGGCGCTGGATCGG
>JAATFS010000231.1 GCA_015655035.1 Lysobacterales bacterium
GGTCACCATCGCGCGCTGCAAGCTGCCGGTGAAGATCATCCTGCTCGACAACAGTTCGCTGGGCATGGTGCGGCAGTGGCAGGAGCTGTTTTTCGCCGAGCGCTACAGCGAGATCGACCTGTCCGACAACCCGAATTTCGCCGCGCTGGCGCAGGTCTTCGGCATTCCCGCCAAGCACATCGTAGCGCGCGGCGATGTCGACGACGCACTGGCCGATCTACTGGCCCAACCCGGCCCCGCCTTGTTGCATGTGACGATCGACGCGCGCGCCAATGTCTGGCCGCTGGTGCCGCCCAACAACGCCAACAGCACCATGCTGGAAAGCAACCCCGCCCACGCACAGAAGGAAGCCAGCCATGCGATACCGGCTTGACCTGGTGCTGAAACCGGCCGAAGGCGCATTGCTGCGCGTGATCGGTGTCAGCGAACGGCGCGGCTTCAGCCCGCGCGCGATCAACGGCAGCCCCAATGCCGCCGACGCGGGCCGCTGGCACTTGCAACTGGAGGTTGAAGGCGATCGCCCAGCCGAGAGCCTGCGCCAGCAGCTGGAGAAGGTCTACGATTGCGAATCGGTGCGTATCACCGCGCTGGAATCGCTGGAGACAGTGGCATGAAGCAGCCGGGACCTGGGTTTCGGATTGCGGGATTCGGCAAGCGCGCGGCTGCAGGCGTCCCCATGGACGCTGCGCGGACGCGACGCGGGCCACTGCGGAGGGGTCTTCTTCCATGGAGGGGTCTTCTTCGCGCAGGCATCCTTGCGCAGCTTCCCTTCCGCGCCCCCAATTCCCGGCCGCACTGCAATGCCTGATTCCGGTCGCCGCACCCCGCAGGAGCCGGACGTAGGCGACGTAGGCGTCAGCGTCGCCGATGTCCTGGCCGCCCAGGCCCGCCTGCGCAAGTACCTCACTCCGACGCCGCTGCACTACGCCGAACGCTTCGGCGTGTGGCTGAAGCTGGAGAACCTGCAACGCACCGGCTCCTACAAGGTACGCGGCGCGCTGAACGCGTTGCTGGCCGGGCTGGAACGCGGCGACGAGCGGCCGGTGATCTGTGCCTCGGCCGGCAACCATGCCCAGGGCGTGGCATGGTCGGCCCACCGGCTGGGCGTGCAGGCGATCACGGTGATGCCCCATGGCGCGCCGGCGACCAAGATCGCCGGCGTCGCCCATTGGGGCGCGACCGTGCGCCTGCACGGCAACAGCTACGACGAGGCCTTCGCCTTCGCCCGCGACTTGGCCGAACAGAACGGCTATCGCTTCCTGTCCGCGTTCGACGATCCCGACGTGATCGCCGGACAGGGCACGGTCGGCATCGAACTGGCTGCACACGCACCGGACGTGGTGATCGTGCCGATCGGCGGTGGTGGCCTGGCCTCCGGCGTGGCGCTGGCGTTGAAGTCGCAAGGTGTCCGCGTGGTCGGCGCACAAGTCGAAGGCGTCGATTCGATGGCCCGCGCGGTGCGCGGCGACCTGCGCCCGATCGATCCGGTCGCCACCCTGGCCGACGGCGTGAAGGTCAAGATCCCGGGCTTTCTCACCCGCCGTCTGTGCGCCAGCCTGCTCGATGACGTGGTGATCGTGCGCGAAGCTGAATTGCGCGAAACCCTGGTCCGGCTGGCGCTGGAAGAACACGTCATCGCCGAGGGCGCCGGCGCGCTGGCGTTGGCCGCCGGCCGCCGCGTTGCGGGAAAACGCAAGTGCGCGGTGGTCTCAGGCGGTAATATTGACGCCGCTGTATTGGCAACCCTGCTTTCCGAAGTGCGACCGCGGCCTCCACGCAAACCCCGCCGACGCAGCAGTGAGCGACTTAGAAGCCAGCGCAGCAACCTGTCGACCACCGCTTCCAACGCTCCTGTTCCTTCCCATCCATCCGCGCCCGCTTCCGAGCCAGTCACCGCCATCGCAGTAGAGGAGTCTTCCTGGTGAACACCAACGTATCCAACCAGACCCCCAGTATTCGAATTTTCGACACCACCCTGCGCGACGGCGAGCAATCCCCCGGCTGCAGCATGACCCCGCAACAAAAGCTGGTGATGGCGCGCGCGCTCGATGAACTGGGCGTTGACATCATCGAGACCGGCTTCCCGGCCAGCTCGCAGTCCGACCGCGAGTCCATGGCGCTGATCGGCAAGGAACTGCGCAGGCCCACCCTGGCGGTGCTCTCGCGCTGCCTGCCTGCCGACATCGAGACGTCCGCGCGCGCGCTGGAGGTGGCAGCCCACCCGCGTCTGCACGTATTCCTGTCCACCAGCCCGTTGCACCGCGAGTTCAAGCTGCGCATGAGCAAGGAGCAGGTACTGGAATCGGTGCACAAGCACGTGACGCTGGCGCGTGGCTATATCGACGACATCGAGTTCTCCGCCGAGGACGCCACCCGCACCGAGACCGAGTATCTGATCGAAATCTCGCGCGCGGCGATCGCCGCCGGTGCCACC
>JAATFS010000185.1 GCA_015655035.1 Lysobacterales bacterium
ACCACATAGCCGTCGTGCTCGGCCACCTGCGACACCGCCAGCGCCCCATCGGCACGCAACGCCGCCACGACCTGGTGTTCGTCGCGGCGGCCGTGCTCGGCCTGGAAGAATGCGACCAGGGTCAGCACCTCGATCGCGGTCGCGTCCTCAGCGCTTTCCGGCCTCAGGATGACAGGCGTGTCCGCGTTGGTGGATTCATCCGTATCGACCACCATCACAGCGACTCCAGCAGTTCGGCGAAAGCGCGCACAGAGGTGTCGACATGGCTGGCCAGGCGGTGCCCGTCGTCCACCAGCAACAGCCGGGCCGAGCGCGCCTGCGCCCACGCGACCACTTCGTCCGGCGCAATCAGTTCATCGCCCCAGGCATGCACGATCGAGATCGGCACCGGCGCGGCGTCCAGTACCGGCAAAGGGCCAAGGCGGATCGGCGGCACCATCAGGAACAGCGCGCGCGTAGGCACTTGCAAAGACACCTGCGCGGCGATGTAGGAGCCCAGGCTGGAGCCGGCCAACACCACCGGCCCGTTCTCCGCCGCCGCCCGTGCCAGGCCGAGTAGCCGTTGCAAGCGGCCCTGGATGTCACCGAGCCGCCCCAGCTCGCGCCGCGCATCCAGGTCGGTGTAGTCGGGGCGCTCGTGGGTCCAGCCCAGCCGCTCGGCGACATCGGCCAGCGCGGTGACCTTGATCGCATCCGGACCACTCTCGAACCCGTGCGACAGGATGCAGTGGCCCCGGCTCACGCGCACACCGCCATCCGGGAAGGTGCGATCTGCGCCAGCATCGGCATCGCTTGGGCAAAAGGTTTTTGGAAGTTCGGGGTCATCGTCAAATGCTAGCATCCGCGCATGTCCGAACATGCCTCCCCGCAGCCGCCGCCGATCTTCCAGGCACCGTTGCCGTACGAACACCGGCTGCAGCTGCGCGCGTTGTCGAGCGTCGAGCAGGTGGTGATCCATTGCACCGAACTGCCCGACCTGGCGATGGCGCGCGAGTATGGCGAGCGCGTGCTGTACGCCGATGGCAGCGGCAACAGCGGCCATTACTACATCGATCGCGACGGCCGTATCGAGCAGTACGTTGCGCTGGAGCGTGTCGCCCACCATGTGCGTGGACACAACCGGCATACGCTTGGCATCGAACTGGTCAACACCGGGCGCTACCCGCACTGGCTGGATTCACGCCATCAAACACTGCGCGAGGCGTATCCGGAGGCGCAGATCGCCGCGTTGCTGCAACTGCTGCAGTGGCTGGCGCAGAGCTTGCCTTCGCTCCACGACATCGTGGGCCACGACGCGCTGGACACCACCCAGGAAATCGCCAGCGACGATCCCGCGCTGCGGGTGCAACGCAAGCTCGATCCCGGCCCGATGTTCCCCTGGCCCCGTATCGAGGCCAGCGTGCCGCTACGGCGCACTCCGCGCTGATCCTGTCGCTGGCCGATCCGCCCCCCAGGCCCTGCCTCAGTGCATCGCCTGGTAGGTCTTCTCACCGGCATCGACGGCCAGTGCCAATCGGTTGTCCGGCGGCGCGATCGGACACGCCACATGCGACGTCAGGGCGCATGGAGGGTTCTCCACACGGGTGCCAACCTTGATCACATACAACTGGCGGGTGCCCACCTCCAGCCGGCCGCCCGGCTCGCTACGCTGTCCTGGCCGCTCGGGCTCCAGTACCGCATGGGTCACCGCCGCGCCGCGCAGCCGCACCTTTGCGCCAGGCGCCACCTCGAATACCCCCTGCCCTGGGCGTCCAGCGCCAGCTGCCCCAGTGTGGCCGGCCCGGCCGGCAAGACGATGTCGTTGGATGCAGCCGCCCCGACGTGATAACTGCCGGGACGCGGGTGACCGGAGCCGGTGTAGCTCGGCCAGCCGGTCAGTGAACGCAGTTCGGCCATGTGCGCGGTCCGCCACCGCTGCAATTCGACCAAGTAACCGCCACCAGCACCCCTGCCAGTTGCAGCCGAGGCCGATGGTGTTTCACTTGAGGAGCACGCGCCCAGCAGCAGTCCCAACCCGCTTAACAGCCCTGCCACCCACCGCATGAGCACACCCGACACGACAAGAAACTTGGGCTCCTCGCAGCGAACCCGCGAGCGCGGGCACCGATCCTGGGCCTATTGTGCCCTCACCCAACCCCGCGCAGCGAAAACGGATGCGAGCGGTCGTCAATCCACCCGCTCCAGGAGGCGGCATAGACACGAGCCCCCGCCAATCCGGCCACCTCCAACGCCAGCAGCAGATGACAAGCGGTGATCCCGGAGCCACACATCACCACCACGTCCGCCGGAGCCGTGCCTTGCAGCAGCGGCAGCAGCTCTGCCGACAGCTCGGCCGCAGGGCGGAAGCGCCCATCCTTCAGATTCAACCCAAGTGGGCGATTGACTGCGCCCGGTACGTGACCGGCCACCGGATCGATCGGTTCGACCTCACCACGGAAGCGCTCGCCGGCGCGCGCATCCAGCAGCCATCCCGGACGCTGCCCGAGCCGCGCGAGGACATCCTCGCTGGCAACCACCGCAGCCAAATCGAAGCGCGACGGATACGCCGCCACCGCTGCCGGCACCTCGGCAGTACTCGCGGTTTCCGGTAATCCGGCCGCGCGCCAGGCCGCCAGGCCGCCGTCCAGCACCGCCACCCGCCGGTGCCCCAACAACCTCAACATCCACCAAAGCCGCGCGGCGGCCATGCTGCCATCGGCGGCATCGTAGATCACGACCTGGCTGCCGGGAGCGATCCCCCAACGCCCCAGCGCTGCGACGAAGGCATCGCTATCGGGCA
>JAATFS010000070.1 GCA_015655035.1 Lysobacterales bacterium
GCGGTCTGCAACTGGGACCGCGTGTATTGCGCACGGAAACCGCCGGACTGGCAGCCATCGCCGCGCTCCAGGCGAGGTTCGGCGATCTTTGATCCCGCTTTCCGAGAACGCAATGAGGCCATTCCAGACCCGAAGGGCGCCCCCCATGGATGGGCGGCACGCTTTGATTGAGCGCGTTCCGGCCGAGCCAGGAGGGCGAGTCGGAAATGCCGATAGCTCTTCAGACATAGGCTTGTGACGTTGCAGGGAACGCGTTTTTTTCTTCGGTTCCGTTTCGTTTGGCGCTTACCAGAAGGTTGAACCCGTCCGCGACAGCGGATGGAAGCCTTGGCTTTTATCGCCGGCTCCCCGGCCGCATCAACGTCCGTGCAGCAAAAACCAACTCGCGGCGCCGATCACGCCCAACTGACCGTGCTCGACCACCTTGACCGGCACCTGCTCCAGCGCCGGACGCATCTTGCCCTTGTCCAGCAACCGGGCCGAGAACTCGCTGGTGGCCAGGAACCCGGCAATCTGCGGCAGGAATCCACCGGCCAGGTAGATTCCCCCGCGCACCCCATATAGCAGTGCCATGTCGCCGACCACGCTTCCAAGCAGACCGCAGAAGGTGGCCAGTGCCTCATGCGCCACCTCATCGCTGGCCGCGAGCGCGGCGGCGGTGACTTCGCTGGGCGTAGCGCAGACCGGCGTGGCCGAACGCAGCACGCACAGGGTCTGGTAGAGATTGAGCAAGCCCGGCCCCGAAATCAGGGTCTCGGTAGCGACATGGGTGCGTGTACGGCGCAGCTCGCGCAGCAGGTCCAGCTCCAGGTCGCTGCTCACCGCCAGCGCGGCGTGCCCCGCTTCGGTCGGCAGCACCACCGGACGATCACCCTGCGGGATCCACACCGCCGCGCCCAGCCCCGTGCCTGGACCCAGCACCAGCGCCGCCCCCTGCTGCACCTCGACCGGACCGGACAGATGCAGCACTTCGTTGCTGGCCATATAGGTAGCGGCATACGCCACCGCCTCGAAATCGTTGACCAGATGCAGGGCGCGCATACCCAACTGCTGGCGGATCTGCTCGGGGACCAGCGCCCACGGCAGGTTGGCGGTGATGACGCTGCCATCCTCCAGCGCATACCCGGCGCTGGCGATGACGCCACGCGCGACCGGTCCGCAACCGATATCGGCAATGAACTGCGCCAGGATCTCGGCCAGACCCGGGTGGTCCGCGCAACGGTACTTGCGGTAATCGAGCACGGTGACAGGACGCTGCGCGTCCGCGCTTTCGCAGACCAGCGCGACCCGCACATGGGTTCCGCCCACATCGGCGGCGATGAAGGTTTCAGGCTGGGAGTACGCCATTGCTTCCACTGAGTTGCTTGCGACCACACATCCTCCGGTTTTCATCGCTACGAACAGACAGCTTACCGGCCCCTAGCAGTAAGACAGACAACGTTGTCAGCATTTGCTCGGCAAAGCAACCTGCCCGTGACCAGCCTGGCAATACGCCGAAAATCGGCAAGCAGAACTATTTCGACATATTTTCTGAGGAATCGCGCACAAACTCCAGGAGCACATTCCTGGGTAACGCTACCAAGCCCTACAAACGTGTATTTTTTTACTGAAGCAACTAGCAGCGCGTGCCTTAGCCGCATTCATGAAGCAGGTGATTTTTGCCTCAAAAAAAGTGATGTATTCGACTGTCGAGTTATTGACATCGCTGTCATCACTATTACAGACTCAAGACAAATCGGGCTCGACTACCGGGAAGGGAAAAAGCGCTGCGACAGGCCCCGTTTTCCGTGGCGCAAGTCGGCCGATGGGATTGGTACACAGGCTCTTTCAACCGATGCCGTGGTGCCGACACCCCGCTCTGCCTACCGTTTCACACCGTGTTTTTTGGGGAACAAACCGAAGTCCACCGCGCCCGTTGTCCCAGGCCGGTGCACCTCATGGACGATCAAACGAGATGACCCCAGCCAAGCGTCGGCAGAGCGACCACTCCGCCGATATCAGGGAGAGTTCGAGCCAACTCACCATGAGGGTGGCCGGCTCATGCTCACTGTACTAACCAACGAGGTTTAGCCATGCGTAGCCGTACCACGACGTTAGCACTCTGCATCACGGCCGCCCTGTACTGCTCCGGCTCGGCCTCCGCCACCGGCCAGGCGCAGGACGCTCCCACCACCAG
Source organism: Lysobacterales bacterium (assembly GCA_015655035.1). Classification (GTDB taxonomy): domain Bacteria; phylum Pseudomonadota; class Gammaproteobacteria; order Xanthomonadales; family Xanthomonadaceae; genus JAATFS01. The sequence goes on from JAATFS010000070.1 coordinate 2,177, forward strand.
CACCGCCACCGAACTGGATACCGTCACCGTCACCGGCTACCGCGCGTCGCTGGAGAAGAGCCAGGCGGTCAAGCGCTCGGCCAACTCGATCGTCGACGCGATCAGTGCCGAAGACATCGGCAAGTTCCCGGACGTCAACGCCGCTGAATCGCTGTCGCATCTGCCCGGCATCACCGTGGACCGCCAGTTCGGCGAGGGCGAGAAAGTCAGCATCAACGGTACCGATCCCGCGCTGAACCGGGTGCTGCTCAACGGCCAGACCATCGCTTCCGGCGACTGGGGTGGCAACCCGACCGACACCAGCGGCCGCACCTTCAACTACACCCTGCTGTCGCCTGAAATCATCGGTCTGATGGAGGTCTACAAGACTCCCGAGGCGCGCATCGACGAAGGCTCGATCGGCGGCACCGTGATCGTGCACACCCGCAAGCCGCTGGAACTGGACAAAAACACCCTTACCGGTTCGGTCGGCTACAACTACAACGACCGTTCCGAAGAAGGAAATCCTCGTGGCTCGGCATTGTGGAGCTGGAAGAACGATGCGGAGAATTTTGGCTTCCTGGTCTCGGCCGGCCGCGAGGAGCAAAGCATCTCCCGTGCAGGCATCGAATACTGGGGCTACAACGAAGGACTCGCCGACGACGTCATCGTCACCGGCGAAGGCGATCGCTCCACGGTCAAGGTTCCCGCAGGTATCGCCAGTTCCTACTTCCAGCAGGACCGCCGTCGCGATGGCGTGCAGACCGCGCTGCAATGGTTGCCGAACGACCGCAACGAATTCAACCTGACCGGCGTCTACGTCAAGGGCAACTACGACAACTACAGCCAGTCGCGCTATATCACGCCGGGCCAGATCACCAGCGCCACCATCGAGGATGGCTATGTCACCGCCGGCCGCGTGGACGGCAACGCTTATGCGCAGCACGACTTCAATTTGCGCAAAAGTGAGGTCGAGACCCGCAGCCTGCATCTTCGCCACGACTACAACGGCGACAACTGGGTATTGACCAGCCAGGTCGGCAAGACCAGTGCAAAAGGCGGGAAAAGTCCCGAGTATCTGATGAAGACCCTGCTGCTCAGCGGCGGCTTCGATTTCGAATACGACAACAGGCACGCAGTGGTCAACTACGACAACGGCGACGCTTCCAACTGGGGACTGATTCCGGGGGTCACCAGCGATTCGCAGTTGGGTGGCCTGTACTACGAGACCAGTCGCGATGAAGAGCGCTACCTGCAATTCGACGCCGCGCGCGATGTGAGCTGGGGCCCGATCAGCAAGATCCTGGTCGGCGCCAAGTACACCAATCACGAGAACAGCGTGAGCTCGCGCTCGAACGCAGTTCACGTGCTCAGCCCGTTCTACCTGAGTGACGTGCTGGGTGGAACGTCGCCCAGCGGACTCTACGACGGGCTGGGTGCCGGCGGCGACTTGGCGAACTTCCCGGTGGCCGATTTTGGCCAGGCCCTGGCGTATTTCAACTCCCTGCCAGCCAGCAGGGAGATGAGCTACAACTACGGCCCCTCGTTCTTCGTCAAGGAAATTACCCGCGCCTTCTACGCCCAGGCGAACTTCGAATGGGGCAAGTGGCGCGGCAACCTTGGCCTGCGTTACGCCGACACCACCGACAAGTCGTTGTATTGGGTGAGTGGCGCCGACGGCTACGATCGTGCCCAGGGCCGCCAGGAGTACAAGAAACCCCTGCCCAGCTTCAATATTGCCTATGAAATCACCGACGACATGGTGGCGCGCTTTTCCGCTGCCAAGGTGATTGCGCGTCCGCGTTACGGCCAGTTGGCCGGCACCCTGGATCTGGACGATTCCCAGTTCACCGGCGGCGGCGGCAATCCCGACCTGAAGCCCTACGAGGCAACCAACCTGGACCTGGCCTACGAGTGGTACTTCTCACCCTCCAGCCTGCTGGGTGTAGAAGTGTTCCGCCGCGACATCAGTAACTACGTGGTGACCACCACCAGCGAAGTGCTGATGAGCAATCCCAACCCCAACAGCATTTACTACAACAATCCGCAGGTGTATTCGATCAGCCGCCCGGTCAACGTCTCCGACGCCAAGGCGACCGGCGTGTCGTTGATCTATCAGCAGGCCTTCGACAACGGCTTTGGCATCAACGCCAACTACACCTACAC
>JAATFS010000083.1 GCA_015655035.1 Lysobacterales bacterium
ATGAGTTCCACCAGGCCCAGTGGGTCTAGCGGTTTGCCCATGTGCGCGTCGAAGCCTGCCTGCATTGCCTGGTCGCGGTCTTCCTGGCGCACGTATGCACTCAATGCAATGCTGGGAATATCCTTGGGCAATCCCTTAATGCCGGTACGTACGTTCCTGATGAGCTGATAGCCGTCGCGTTGCGGCATCGCAATGTCGCTGACCATGACGTCGAATGCCTGCGTGGCCAGTTGTGCTTCGGCCGCATCGGCGGAGTCGGCGCAGATGACGCTGGCGCCGGCATCTGCCAGGAAATGCTCCACGGCGTCTCGCGAATCACGGTCATCGTCGACCAGCAGAATGTGCAGGCGATGCAGTCGTTTGCGGAGCGACGACAGTGGCTCGGCGCGCTGGAGCTCGGGCCCGGCTACCTGGGTTGGTATCGGATTGTTCTGGATGGGCAGCACGATGGTGAAGGTGCTGCCGCAGTTCGGGCCTTCACTGGCCGCCTCCAGGGTGCCGCCATGCAGATCGACGAGTTGGCGTGAGATCGATAGCCCCAGGCCCAGGCCGCCGACCCGCCGAGTGGTGCCGGCATCGGCCTGGCGGAAACGGTCGAAGATGTGCGGCAGGAACTTCGGCGAAATACCGATGCCGCTGTCGCAGACCGCAATGCGCAGATGCTCTGTCTCTGCCTGTACCTTGACCTGGATATGTCCCTGCGCTGGCGTGAACTTGAGTGCATTGCCGATCAGGTTGGTCAATACCTGTTGCAATCGCCCGGTATCGCCGAAGAACGAGCGTGATGGGGGATCGCCGCTTTCGAAGGAAAGATCGATCTGCTTGGCCAGCGCAGCCGGCTGCATCAGTTCCAGCGTGCTCCTGAGCAGCCCGGCAATGTCGAAATACTCCGGCTGCAACCTGATCTTGCCCGAGAGGATCGCGCTCATGTCCAGCAGGTCATCGATGATCTGGGTCTGGGCACGTGCGCTACGCTCGATGATGGCCAGTCCCTTGCTGATATTCCCTGGATCGGATGACTCCGATAGCATCAGCCGCGACCAGCCCAGGATGGCATTGAGTGGCGTACGCAGCTCATGGCTGAGCGTGGCCAGGAACTCGTCCTTGACGCGACTGGCGTGCTCGGCCTGGCCGCGCGCCACGGTCTCCGCCTGCAACGATTGCTTGAGTTGGGCATCGACCCGGGTGCGTTCGATGACGATGCCGGCCAGATGCGATGCCGAACGTGCCATTGCCTGTTCGCGCAGCGAGGGCAGGTGGGGGCGGTCGTAGTACATGCTGAGCGTTCCCAGCACCACGCCATTACCGCCTAGGATGGGGGTGACGCAACAGGCAGCTATTCCGATGGCCTGCATGGTGGCGCGATAATCGTCGGACTCCGGGGCGTCGGCGATGTCCTGGCAGATGATCTGCCGCCCCGAATGGGCCGAGCGCGCGCACGGCGGCCCTTCCGGGCTGATCGTCATGCCATCGAAGTGGGCGCCCCAGTCATGCGGAAGACTGGGGGCTGCGGTGAACTTGAGTTGGCGCTGATCTGCGTCGGCCAGCATGACCGAGCAATACAGCGAACGCTCGCCGCGCGCTTCGACGCTGAGGGCAATGACCTCGAGCACGATGGAGAGCGGGGCGCCGGTCGTGATCAAGCCCAGGATGGAGCGTTCGGAAGCGGTGGCATCTTCGATGTGCTTGCGCTCGGAGATGTCCATCACCGAGCCAATGTGCCCCAGGAACTTGCCATCCAGCCCATAGTGCGGCGAGGCGGTGTCCACGCACCAGCGGTACTGCCCGTCCTTGCGTTTTATCCGGTACTCGGTAACGAAAGCGGAACGGTCATTGAGCGACTGCTCGGAGACGTGGCGGACACGTGCCGCATCGTCGGGATGTACCGCATCCCACCAATTCTGCGGAATGGCCTGCTCGCCACTCACTCCGGTGAACTCGTACCATTGCGGATTCCAGTAGATATCGTTGCCGTCGGCATCGGACATCCAGATCATCGCCGGTACGGTTTCGCACAGGTTGCGGAAGCGCATTTCGCTCTCGCGCAGTTTCTGTTCGAAGCCGCGGCGGTCATGGATATCGGTGTAAGTGCCGATCCACTCTCTGATCTCGCCGTTTTCGCGCACCGGTAGCGCGCGTGCCAGATGCCAGCGGCAGCTACCGTCGCGTGCCTTCAGTTCGCACTCGATCTCGTATGGACGTTCGCCGGACAACGCCTGCGTCCAGGCCTGTCGCGCATCGGCCAGGCCTGCGGCGGTATGTGCCTGAATCCAGGTCTCCGGCGCGGCGATCGCCGGGTCGAGCCCGGTATATTCGTACCAGCGCCGATTGAAGTATTTCAGCTGGCCGTCCTGGCTGGCGATGAAGATGATCTGTGGCAAGGCCTCGGCCAGTTGCCGGACGCGCGCTTCACTGGCTGCCAACTGTTGTTGCAACTGGGTACGCTGCAACGATTCCCAGCAACGGACCGCGACCATGCGCACCAGTTCTATCTCGCTGGATAACCACTGCCGGGGCATGCTCTGGTGCACGCTGATCGTAGATGCCAGGCAACCGTTCTTGTGCAGCGGGACGACGAGACTGGCCTGCGCGCCGAAGTGGTCGTGAGGGAGCCAGCGTTGTTCGGGGCTGCCCGGGGAGGTGTAGTCGCAGACTACCCAGGGGCGATTGTGCTGTAGTGCCTCGCGCAACGTTTCGCTGAGCTGTTGCAGGTCGAAATCGCCACGCATGCCTGGCATTTCGCGCGAATAGTCCCCAGTCACGCGCATGGACCCTTCTTGATCGTCCACGAGCGCATAGCTACAACGGTCGGCCCGCAGGCAATCGCAGAGCTGGCGAACGCTGGTATCGATGATCTGCTGGGAACTGGACAGATTTTGCAGCGTATCTTCCAGTGCCAAAAGGAAGCTGTCCCGGGCCTCCCACGTTGGAGGTGCCTGGATCTGCGCGCCAGTGGCGATGCAGAGCATGCCGTTTGCCTGTCCGTTGTCGCCGGCGACCGGACTGCAATTCCAGGTCAGTGCACGATGCGGTGTGGATTGACCTGGCTCGAGCCGGTACTTGCCTGGAAATCCCGTATTGGCCGCTTCGGCACGCAGCGCCAGCAATTCCGGCGCTTCTATCGTGGAAAGTGGCCGTCCCAGCGCATCTGGATGCTCGGTACCGAGCAGGGGTATGCAGGCGTCGTTGTACAGGCAGCGCTGGTCAGGCCCCCATACAAGCACCATGGGCAGGGTCGAGTGCAGGCAGATCGACAGGGTTGTCCTCAGCGCGGTCGAACGCAGTTCGGCGTCGACGGCTGGGTCCAGGCAATGCAGCAGCCGAGCGACCTCGCTGCCTTCAGGCAAGGCGGTGGCAAAGGATGATGCGGTTACCTGCATGCTGCGCCTGTCGCGTAATCCCATGGAAACGCATCCTATGACGGAAGGGTCAGGTGTCTGCCGACGCCTTGCCGCGCGCATCGTTGAGCGAGCGCACCAGATCCTCGGCCAGATAGGGCTTGGTAAGGATGACGCCTGGCCCGAAAGTGGCGGGGACGGCTTCGTGCGCTATCCCGGTGGCCAGTACGAATGGAACCCCAAGCTGGGACAGTAGTTTGGCGATTGGTTCGCTGGTCTGTCCGTCGCCGAGACGGTAATCGAGCACGGCCAGCTCCGGGTTGTCGTCCTTCACCAACTGCAACGCCTGATCGATGGTGCTCGCAGGGCCGATTACCAGCGCGCCCGCCTGGGTGAGCTGCATCTCGAGCAGCATCGCATTCATCTCGTCGTTCTCCACTACGAGCACCCGAACTCCCTGCAATGCCGCCATCGCTTGCTCCTGTGCGTACTTGCCGGTCATGTCCAGCGGATGAGCAGGCTCACCCATCTGGAAGTGTGCATTATGGGTCTGGCGGACTGTAATAGGTACTCCACGTTTTTCGATTCCTCGGTTATACTGCGCCCCCGCGCCGAAGTGGCGGAATCGGTAGACGCAGCGGACTCAAAATCCGCCGCCCTTAAAAGCGTGTGGGTTCGAGTCCCACCTTCGGCACCATGGATCAGGCTCCCTATGCGGAGCCTTTTTCATGTCCGGCCTTCTGTGCGCAGGTTGAGTGGTTGGCGGTTGGAGCGAGAGCGGCGATGGATGACAGGTTGCTTCTCGGTCATCCTTTCTTGTCGAGGGGGTGGCATGCTTCAGTCATGCAGCTACGAATCGTCGTCATTGCAGCGCTTGGCGCGCTGATGCTGAGCGCATGTCTTCCGCCGCCGCACCACGATGGCGGGCGTGGCCGCGACCAGGATCGTCGGGGTGGCGAACATGATGGTCGTGGTGGCGGTGGGCGTGACGATCAAGGTGGTCCAGGTGGTGGCCCGGGGCGTCCATGAAGGATGGGCTTGTTTGCATGGCCGATGCACTTGAGTGGCCGTCGCGGCGCTGCGTTCGGCGCAATCGATAGCCAATAAAAAACCCCGGCATGCCGGGGTTTTTACTTTGATGTTGGCGTCCCCACGGGGATTCGAACCCCGGTGTCCACCGTGAAAGGGTGGTGTCCTAGGCCTCTAGACGATGGGGACGCGTAATCGGAACTCATTTGCGCAATCCGGACGGCCTAAGTCCGAGATTGGTGGAGCCAGCCGGGATCGAACCGGCGACCTCTTGCATGCCATGCAAGCGCTCTCCCAGCTGAGCTATGGCCCCACATCGCTGAGAAAGAAATCATAGCGGTAGGCCTGTTTGCGCGCAAGTATTTTTGTCTGTCTTGTCATGCGATCACGGATGGAAGAGTTGCTGCTTGTTACTGGCACCCGGCACACGTGCAGTGAAGCGTGCTGGCGAGTGCGGCAATCGTTGACAGGGACGATGCGGTTCGTCGTCGCGCGCTGGCGACTTCGACGAGTGTGTCGGTTCTATCTCGTACGGCTATTTGACGCCCTGCAGGTCGCGCAGTTGCGTGCTGCGCGAGCCGAAATACGCGGCCAGATCGGCGATGTCCTGATCGCTGAGGTCGGTGGCCTGCGGCGTCATCAAGACGTGCTGGCGGTCGCCGCGGCGATAGGCTTGCAGGGCATGGGCAATGTAGTCGGCATATTGCCCGCCCAATTTGGGGTAGCTGGCATCGATGGGCGCATTGCCCTCGGCGCCGTGGCAGTCCACGCAGCTCTGGCCGGTGGCCTTGCCCTTGATATGCGCGCGTTTATCGCCGGCATCGGTGTGGCCGACGGGTAGCCCGGCCGATGAGCCAGGACTGTGTCCAGTGCCGGTTTCGGCCGATTCCACCTGGGATTGGGAGCAGGCCGCCGTGATCAAGGCAGCAAACAGGACGATGGCTGGACGCGATGCGTGCAAGGCTTTCGACATGATCGTGCTTACTTGAGGGTGGACAGGAAGACGGAAATGTCGGCGATATCCTGATCGGAGAAGCTCTGTGCCTGGGCCTGCATCGTCGGATGCTTGCGCTTGCCCTCGCGATATTCGAGCAGTGCCTGTGTCAGATATTGCGCCGATTGGCCGCCGAGCTTGGGGACACGGTAGCTCGGGTAGGCATTCTTGTACCCGGTAATGCCATGACAGCCCTGGCAGGTGTAGACCAGGGTGCGCCCACTGATCGGGTTGCCAACAGCGACGGTCGAAGATGCCGGTGTCGAGGCAGGAGGGGGCGTGACGGATTGCGGACTGGCGGATGCGCCTCCGAGCAACAGGAAGACGGCCAGAGCGAGACAAGCGGCTAGCGGCTGCGGGCGCATTGGTTTCGTTGTCCGGAAGACTGTTTGGAAAGTTCCGGAGTGGGGAGGCACGGAACGAGGGCGAGTATGCCTGTGAAATGCGAGCGCGTGAACCAGCTGAAAAAAACCGGGGCTAGCAAGGCGTTACTTTTGGGATATGGCGTGTTGGTAATGTGGTGGTTTAGCATGCTACAACACCTATTCATGCATCCCTCAAGGAACAGACGATGTTGCGATACGCCTGTCTGCACGCTCGGCCCGGACGCTGTGCCGCCGCATTGTTGCTAGCCATTGCTTGCCTGTTGAATGGTTGCAAGTCTGGGGATGCCGCCGAGACGGCCGCAAAGAAAGAGAAAACCGCCGATGCGGTCCCGGCCGAGGTAGCCAGGGCCAGCCGGCGTGCGGTCGCCGCCAGCTACACCGGCACTGCGGCACTGGAAGCGCGCGCGGAATCGCAGGTGGTGGCAAGGACCTCGGGCGTCGCGCTCGCGGTACTGGTGGAGGAAGGGCAGGCAGTCAATGCCGGGCAGCCGCTGGTGCGCCTGGACCCCGACCGTGCCCGGCTGGCGGTGGCGCAGAGCGAGGCGCAGATGCGCAAGCTGGAGAACAGCTACCAGCGGGCTACGCAGTTGGTGAGCCAGCAACTGGTCAGCGCGGCCGATGTGGACCAGTTGAAGTTCGATCTGGAGAACGCCAGGGCACAGTACCGCCTGGCAGTTCTGGAGCTGTCTTATGCCACGGTGGTGGCGCCCATCTCCGGTGTGATCGCCTCACGATCGATCAAGACCGGCAATTTCGTACAGATCAATACGCCGATCTTCCGCATCGTTGATGATTCGCGGCTCGAGGCCACGTTGAACGTGCCGGAACGTGAGTTGGCGACGCTGAAGGCCGGCCAGCCGGTGACGCTCCTGGCGGACGCGCTGCCGGGGCAACGTTTCATCGGTCAGGTCGACCGGATTGCGCCGGTGGTGGACTCGGGCAGCGGCACGTTCCGGGTGGTGTGCACGTTCGCGGAGGGGGCCCAGGCATTGCAGCCGGGAATGTTCGGGCGTGTCCGCATCGATTACGACCATCGAACCGATGCGCTGGTGGTGCCGAGGGTGGCGCTGCTCGATGACGGCGATCCAGCGGTCTACCGGGTACGCGACGGCAAGGTGGCGCGGGTCGCGGTCAAGCTCGGCTATGCGGAAGGAGCGTGGGTTGAAATCCTCGACGGGCTGGCCGAGGGCGATCAAGTGGTCACCGCCGGCAAGGTCGCGTTGCGCGACGGCACGGCGGTGCAGGTGATCGGCCAGCCCGGCAAGCAGGGCATTGCCGATGATTCGCGTCCTGCCGCCGCTGAAGAGCCGCGCTCATGACAGGCGCCGACCACGGGCACGGTTCCGAGCCTGTTCCAGCGATTCCCGCCGCCGCGCCAGGAGGGGGCCTAGTGGAGTTTTCGACCCGGCGCCGGGTCACGGTAGCGATGGCGACCGTAACCATGCTGCTGTTCGGTCTGATCGCGCTGGCTGGGCTTAAGGTCAACCTGTTGCCGGATCTGAGCTATCCGACCTTGACGGTGCGTACGGAGTACACCGGCGCGGCGCCGACCGAGATCGAGACGTTGGTCACCGAGCCGGTGGAAGAAGCGGTAGGCGTGGTCAAGAATCTGCGCAAGCTGAAGTCGATCTCGCGTACCGGCCAGAGCGACGTGGTGCTGGAGTTCGCCTGGGGCACCGACATGGATCAGGCCAGCCTGGAGGTGCGCGACAAGATGGAGTCGTTGTCGTTGCCGCTGGAGGCCAAGGCGCCTGTGCTGCTGCTGTTCAATCCATCCACCGAGCCGATCATGCGGCTGGTGCTGTCGCCCAGGCAGGTTCCGCGTACCGGCGGGGACGGCGTGCGCCAGCTCACCGGGTTGCGACGTTATGCCGACGAGGATCTGAAGAAAAAGTTGGAACCGGTCGCCGGCGTGGCTGCGGTCAAGGTCGGAGGCGGTCTCGAGGACGAGATCCAGGTCGATATCGACCAGCAGAAGCTGGCGCAGCTGAACCTGCCGATCGACAACGTCATCACTCGGCTCAAGGAAGAGAACGTCAACCTTTCAGGTGGCCGCCTGGAAGAGGGATCGCAGCGTTACCTGGTCCGCACCGTCAACCAGTTGGCGGGTCTGGAGGAGATCCGCAACCTGCTGGTCGCTACCAGCTCCAGCAGTGGCGGCGCGGCCGATGCGGCCATGCAGCAGATGTACGCAATCGCGGCCGCGACCG
>JAATFS010000140.1 GCA_015655035.1 Lysobacterales bacterium
AGGAGATCGTCGCACCCGAAGCGATGACCTGGGTGATCGTCGGCGACCTCAAGCAGATCGAGGCGCCGGTGCGCGCGCTCAAGCTCGGCGACGTGCAGGTGCTCGACGTCGACGGCAAGGTGGTCGGCAAGTAAGCCGGCCATCGATCACTTCCGGGAGGGACTTCGGTCCCGACCGGTCGTACGCGCGCCCCGTGCACGGGGACTTCAGTCCGGACGGACGTAACTGCCACGCCCATCCGGACTGAAGTCCCTCGCACACGCCCAGCCGCACACGCCGCGCATTCGCCGGCAGCGGCCGGCAAAATACAACTCCAGCCAACGCCTTTGCGAACACTTCTGCGCTCACCGACAGGCAGCACCAGGAGCGGCTAGCGGCGCATCAACCCGCTGTTTGCAGCTCGGCGTTGCGAAACTGCCACTCGTAGTTGTTGCCATGAAGCACCGGCTGCGTGCTGCGAAACGCGCGCATACGGTCTTCGTTGCTCGGCGCGGCCGGGATCTCGCCGCGACGCGTACGTTGGAATGAGAGGAACACCAATGGGCCTACTTCCGCAACAACGGTCTCGATGGATTTCATGAATGCACCTGTGCCATGTCCTTGCGTCGGCATTGCCTGCGCAAGCGCAATGTCGCGCCGCCAAGATTTCCCCGAATCGTGCCGATGGTGCAGGGTGCAACGCTCTAATTCCCTACATCGCGCCACGCCGGGACTCATCCCCCCGCCGCAATTTTGCGTAGCAATGCGCGAAGCCGAAGTGAATAACCGCGACCTGCAACTGCGTAAAAATCCACTGCTTCAGCCAGCGCAGCGCGCCGCCTGCTTGCGCGCATACCACAATGCACGGCGCGTCAGATCGTAGGCACTGTCGCCCTGGCGCGGCAGCATTTGTGCCGCCATTACCGGATCGGCGCCATGCGTCATCGCGCGTTCGACCCGTTCAAGATCGGCCAGGTGCGTACGGATCGGCGCAAGCAGCGCGAGCCGGCGCGCACTGTCGCAACGCGCCAGCGTCGGCTCCAGCTGTGCCAGCTCGGCACGCAGGTTGCGGCTGCCGGTTCCGGTCAGATCGGGTGGCGGCTCGTGCGCGATCGGAGCGGCCTTGTAGGCATCGCCAGTGGCCTCGCTGCCGAGTTCGCCGGCGTTCTGCGCCAGCGCCGGATTGAATCGCACGTCCGGCGGTGGCCGCGCCTTCGCGTTCTGCACGTCGTCGCCGAAGATCGCGCGGTTGGCGCGCTTCATGCCCCGGTTGAGTCCTTGCACCGCAACGTCGCCTAGCGTGCCGTCGCTCTTCCAGTCCTTGGCGAATCGGGTCTCGCGATAATCCACCGGATTGGGCCGTTCCATCACCTTGCGCGCGCGATCCAGTTCGCGCTGGTCGGTCATGCCGGGAGGAACCGCCGCATGCCCCGGGTCGAGCGGATCGATGCTCGCCCCCGGCGGCAACTGCACCTGGCCGGTACGGGAATACAGCTGCGCCGCCATGGCGCCCTGCGCGCGCGCGGCGGCCACCGGCGCATCGGCGCGCGCGCTGGGCGGCGCGGTCGGTGCGCGTGCGCCGGGCGGGTTGCGCGAGTGTCGCGGCGTCGGCGCATTCGCAGGCTCGGGCGGCAGCAACATCGATGGCTCGCTCACCGACCTGGACACGAAGCTGATCTGGATCGCGGCCGGCTCCCTCGACTGCCGGATCGGCGCAGGTACGTGCAGCAACACGCGGCCGAGAAAGAACAGGATCGCCAACGTGCACACGACCGCCGCCATCCTCGCGATGAATTCTTCCCTGCTGGCGTGTTTCACGGAATGCGGTCTGGACAATGACATCGGAGAGTGGGGATCTGCCGCAGACGGTGGCGCTTCCCACGAACCGACCTCACGTCGTTTCCCGGGCGACACGGGTGCGGCGCAGATGCGCAATCTAACGGTCGCGCGGCCGGCGCGGGTATGAAATTCGTTTTTCCGCCGCGCCGAAGCAAGCCGCCATTCACCTTTGCGATCACGGTGTATCAGCGGCGTTGCCGCAGGTATCGGCATGTGTCCAAGCCGATCATCGATCGCAGCGCGGTGCCATCCAATGCGGCACGACCGCTGCCAGGCGCGCTCGTTTACCATTGCGCCTGCGTCCTGCTCCGGAATCGACATGCACCATGCCGCTCCGCCTTGCTGTAGCCCCCTGCTCGGACTGTCGCTGACCTTGTTGATGGCCACCTGTGAGTCCGTACCGGCGCACGCCGAAACCCCGCGCGAGCCGGTCACCGCGCTGCTGCCGCAGACACCCGACCTGGCCTACCCCGCACTGTTCCAGGCGGTGCAGCGGCAGCAGCTGTTCGACGACCAGAAATATTTCGTCGATGCGCTGCCATTGCGCGATCCGGCCCTGATCGAGGCCGATTATCTCGCCCAGCGCGAGCAACCCGGCTTCGATCTGCGCCGCTTCGTTGCCGCCAACTTCAAGGAATCGCCGGCGGTGGACACCGGCACGCTCCGCCAGGACACCGGCCTGCGCGAGCACATCGCCGCGCTCTGGCCCAAGCTGGTGCGCAGCCAGGTCGAGGTGCCGCCGCACAGCAGCCTGCTGCCGTTGCCGCACCCGTACGTGGTCCCCGGTGGCCGCTTCCGCGAGGTCTATTACTGGGACTCGTACTTCACCATGCTTGGCCTGGTCGACAGCGGCGAACAGGCACACAGCCGGCAGATGCTGGATAACTTCGCCCACCTGATCGATACCTACGGCCACATCCCCAACGGCAATCGCAGCTATTACCTCAGCCGCTCGCAGCCGCCGTTCTTCTCCTACATGGTGGAGCTGCAGGCCGGGATCGAGGGCGACGCGACCTATCGCCGCTACCTGCCGCAGTTGCGTAAGGAGTACGCCTACTGGATGGCCGGCGCGGCATCGCTGCTGCCGGGCCAAGCCGCGCGCCACGTGGTGAAGCTGGACGACGGCAGCGTGCTCAATCGTTACTGGGACGAACGCGACACCCCGCGCCAGGAAGGGTGGCTGCACGATGTCCGTACCGCGATGGAAGCGCGCGACCGTCCCGCCGGCGAGGTCTACCGCGACCTGCGCGCCGGCGCCGAAAGCGGCTGGGACTATTCCAGCCGCTGGCTGCGCGACCGCGAACAGCTGAGCACGATCCGCACCACCGCCCTCGTGCCGATCGATCTGAACAGCCTGCTGCACCACCTGGAAACCGTGCTGGCCCAGGCGTGCCGCCAGCCGGAAGCCGGTTGCGACATCGACTATGCCGCGGCCGCGCAGCAGCGCAAAGCCGCGCTAGACCGGCACCTGTGGAACCGGGCCGGCTATTTCGCCGACTACGACTGGACTACCCGTACCCTCAGCGACCAGCTTTCCGCCGCCGCGCTGTATCCGTTGTTTGCCGGCATCGCCAGCGACGTGCAGGCGCAACGCACTGCCGAGAGCGTGCGCGCGCACTTGCTGCGCCCCGGCGGCATCGCCACCACCGCGTTGCGTACCGGCCAGCAGTGGGACGAACCCAATGGCTGGGCTCCGCTGCAATGGATCGCGGTGGAAGGACTGCGCCGCTATCGCGAGGATGCGCTGGCGCGCACCATCGGCACCCGCTTCCTTGGCCGCGTGCAAGGCGTGTTCGCCCGCGAGCACAAACTTGTGGAAAAGTACGACCTGGACGCTGGTGCCAGCGGTGGCGGCGGCGGGGAATATGCGTTGCAGGACGGTTTTGGCTGGACCAACGGCGTCACCCTGAAACTGCTGGACCTGTATGCCCCCGCGACGCCGAAGCGGCAGGCCGAAGCGATCTCCCCATAGCGCCTGAGAGAGATCGACTCAGCCGGCGCGATCCGGACGTCAGATCCAGCCGCGCCGCCGGAACCACAGCAGCGGCAGGAGCATGCTCAAGACAATCAGGCCCAGCGCCCAGAAATAGGCGTCGTGCCACTTCAGCTCGGGCATGAAGGCGAAGTTCATGCCCCATACGCCCACCAGCACCGTCGGCGGGATGCCGACCACCGAAGCGACCGCCATGACCTTCATCACTTCGTTCTGATCCATGTTGATCAGGCCCAGCACGCCGTCGAGCAGGAATTCGATGCGGTCTCCCAGCTGTTGCTCGAATTCGGTCAACGAACCCAGATCCTTGTGGATCAGCCGCAACCGCGTTGGCGCCTGCTCGCCGAACCAGGCCGGCGCGGCTTCGTCCAGATAGGTCACCAGCCGCAGCAAGCCGTGCGCGGTGTTGTGCAATGCGCCGTTCCAGCGCCCCATGCCACCCACCCTGCGCAGCATGCGCTCCAGCTCGCGGGTCTTGTGCGGGTTGTCGAAAGCATCGCGGGTGGTGTCGGTCACCTCCGTCTCCAGCGATTCGAGGCGGTCGGCCAGCGTGTCCACGATGTGCTCGAGCATGCGCAGGAACAGGTCCACGGGGTCGCCGCACGGATGCCGTTCCAGATCGTGGCCGATGTTCTCCAGCGACTCGACCGGGGTTTCGCGCTGGGTCACCAATACCGTCGGCGACAGCGCGAAACCCAACGACGCCACCCTGCCCTTGCCTTCCTGGAAACGCGGCAGATTGAGGAAGAGCGTGCCGTCGACGCTGCGCACCCGGCTACTGAATTCGATCTCGCCGATCGAGGCGCGATCGGGCAGATCGAAGCCCACTCGCCGCGTTGCCTCGGCCAGCTCGGCGGACGTGGGCCGACACAGATCCACCCAGACTCCCTCGCCACCTTGGGCGCCTGCTATCGGATGTATCGCGATCATCTTGCTTCCTACCGGTGCGAACGCTGGCGAGCATCTGCCCTGGCCGCGCCGCCGTCAACGCAAGGCCAAGGTACGCACAAGCGTCCGGACAGGACGACAGCCTGCGCGTCCACGCAGGTCCAGTCTCGTGGACGCCAGCGGCATCGCCGCACGCGCCTACGCCGCGCGCGCGCGCCGCCCCTTCCATGCATAACCGATCGCCAGGATCAGGAACCACACCGGACTGGCCAGCAGCGCTTCCAGCGTATCCGGCTGCAAGGTCAGCAACACCAGCACGAACGCGAAGAACGCCAGGCACACGTAGCACATCGCCACGCCGCCGGGCATTTTGAAGGTGGAAGCCGCATGCAACTGCGGGCGTTTGCGCCGATAGGCGATATAGGCGCACAGGATCAGCGACCACACGAACATGAACAGCACGGCGGCCAAGGTCGTGACCAGGGTGAAGGCCGTCACCAGATTCGGGATCACATACACCAGCATCGCGCCGAGCAGCAGGCAGGCGCAGGAAAACAACAGCCCGCGTGCCGGTACCGCCGCGCGCGACAGCTTGCTGAATGCCTTCGGCGCATGTTTTTCCTCGGCCAGGCCGTAGAGCATGCGGCTGGTGGAGAAGATGCCGCTATTGGCCGACGAAGTAGCCGAGGTCAGCACCACGAAGTTGATCAGGCTGGCGGCGGCCGGCACGCCGGCCAGCACGAACAGCTCCACGAACGGGCTCTTTCCCGGCACCACGTCGCGCCACGGCGTCACCGCCATGATCGCCACCAGCGCCAGCACGTAGAAGATCAGGATGCGCACCGGGATCGAGTTGATCGCCTTGGGCAGGTTGCGCTGCGGGTTGGCGGTTTCGGCGGCGGTGGTACCGACCAGCTCGATACCGACGAAGGCGAACACCGCAATCTGGAAGCCAGCGAAGAAACCGCCCAGGCCCATCGGGAACATGCCGCCGTCGTTCCACAGGTTGGACAGCGAGGCCACGCTGCCCGACGGCGACTGGAAGCCCCAGGCCACCAAACCGGCGCCAGTGATGATCAACGCGCAGATGGCGACGATCTTGATCAGCGCGAACCAGAATTCCATTTCGCCGAACAGCTTCACGGTGACCAGGTTGAGCGACAGCAACAACAGCACGCACAGGATCGCCGGTATCCACGGCGCTAGGCCCGGGAACCAGAATTGCGCATACGCGGCGATCGCGATCACGTCGGCGATGGCGGTGATGATCCAGCAGAACCAATAGGTCCAGCCACAGAAAAACCCGGCCCAGGGCCCGAGCAGATCGGTGGAGAAATCGATGAACGACTTGTATTCCAGGTTGGACAGCAGCAGCTCGCCCATCGCGCGCATCACGAAGAACAGCATTGCGCCGATGATCAGGTAGACGAACAGGATCGACGGTCCCGCCAGGCTTATGGTCTTGCCCGAGCCCATGAACAGGCCGGTACCGATCGCACCGCCGATGGCGATCAGCTGCAGGTGGCGATTGGACAGGCTGCGCTGGAGATGATCCGGCGGTGCGGAAGGATCGGACATGGTGCGCTGTCGCCTGTGGGTGAAGAGACCGCAGAAAGTAAGGGATGCGGGCCACTTGTTCCAGCGCTTTCCTCAACGCGCCAGGCG
>JAATFS010000228.1 GCA_015655035.1 Lysobacterales bacterium
ACCTGCTCGGCGGAGGCCAGCAGCAATGCAGCCGCGCCATCGTTGATGCCCGAGGCATTGCCGGCGGTGACGCTGCCGGGTTGGCGGAAGATCGGCTTCAGCCTGGCCAGTGCATCGGCGGTGGTATCCGCGCGCGGATGCTCGTCGCGCTCTACCTGGAAGGTTTCGCCACGCTTCTTGGCGGGCGCGGTCACCGCGACGATCTCGCCGTCGAAGAAGCCGGACGCCTGCGCGGCAGCAGTGCGTTGCTGGCTGCGCAGCGCGAATGCGTCCTGATCCTCGCGCAAAATGCGGTAGCGCTCGGCCACGTTTTCGGCGGTCTCGCCCATCAGCTCGACGCCGTACCGGTCCTTCATTTTCGGATTGACGAAGCGCCAGCCCATCGTGGTGTCTTCGATCTGCTGGTTGCGGGAAAATGCGCTTTCGGCCTTGCCCATTACCCACGGCGCGCGCGACATCGACTCGACCCCGCCGGCAATCGCCAGGCCCAGTTCGCCAGCGCGGATGGCACGCGATACGGTGCCGATCGCGTCCAGCCCGGAGCCGCATAGACGATTGACGGTACTACCCGGCACGTTGAACGGCAGGCCGGCCAGCAACAAGCTCATGCGTGCGACGTTGCGGTTGTCCTCGCCGGCCTGGTTGGCGCAGCCCAGATAGACGTCGTCGATCAGCGCTGGGTCCAGGCCGGGATGGCGTGCCAGCAGCGCTCTGAGCGGCACCGCGCCAAGGTCGTCGGCACGAACGCCTGCAAGCGCGCCCGCGTAGCGGCCAATTGGCGTGCGGATGCCATCGATGATGAACGTATCGGTCATTGCATTCTCTCCAGGTCAGGCGGCCATCGTCAGCGGCACACCGGTCAGGCGTTGCAGCTCATCCAGCGAAACGCCGTCCACCAGATCGATGACCGAAGCACCTGCCGGCCCGAGCGCGAACACGCCCAGGTCGGTGTAGACGCGCGATACGCAACGCAGCCCGGTCAACGGATAGCTGCATTCGGGTACCAGCTTGCTCTCACCATGCTTGGTCAGCAGCTCCATCATCACATAGGTCTGCTTGGCGCCGATCGCCAGGTCCATCGCACCGCCGACCGCGGGAATGGCATCGGCCGCGCCAGTGCTCCAGTTGGCTAGGTCGCCGTGCACCGAGACCTGGAACGCACCGAGCACGCATACGTCCAGATGACCGCCGCGCATCATCGCGAACGAATCGGCATGATGGAAATAGCAGCCGCCGGCGAGCAGCGTCACCGGCTGCTTGCCGGCATTGATCAGGTCCGGGTCCTCGTCGCCGGGCGCGGGCGCCGGGCCCATGCCGAGCAGGCCGTTCTCGCTTTGCAGGAAGATTTCCTTGTCGGCCGGCAGGAAGTTGGCCACCGTCGTCGGCAGGCCGATACCCAGGTTCACATAGGCGCCTTCCGGGATGTCGCGCGCCACGCGTGCGGCCATTTGTTCTCGGCTCAAACGGTTCATGCGGTCTCCTGCATGGCTGAAGTGGCAACCACACGCTGCACGAAGATCCCCGGCGTGATGATGGCTTCCGGGTCCAGTTCGCCCAGCGCCATCAAGTCGGCAACCTGCGCGATCGTGCACTTGGCCGCCATCGCCATGATCGGGCCGAAGTTGCGCGCCGTCTTGCGGTACACCAGGTTGCCCCAGCGGTCGCCGCGTTGCGCCTTGATCAGCGCGTAGTCGGCGTGGATCGGATATTCGAGCACGTAGTGACGGCCGTCGATCTCTCGGGTTTCCTTGCCGGCGGCCAGCCCGGTGCCGTAGCCGGTCGGGGTAAAGATCGCGCCCAGACCGGAACCGGCGGCGTGGATGCGTGCGGCCAGGTTGCCTTGCGGCACCAGCTCCAGTTCGATCTCGCCGGCACGGTAGGCAGCATCGAAGTGCTGCGAATCGGCCTGGCGCGGGAACGAGCAGACGATCCGGCGCACGCGCTTGTGCTTGATCAACGCGGCCAGGCCGGTATCGCCATTGCCGGCGTTGTTGTTGACGATGGTCAGCTCGCGCGCGCCTTGCGCGATCAGCGCATCGATCAGCTCATCCGGCATGCCGGCGGTGCCGAAGCCGCCGATCATCACCGTCGCGCCATCGAAGATGTCGGCCACCGCCGCGTCGAACGAGGCCACGCTCTTGTCGATCACGGCCGTTCATCCCTGTGCAGGGGTCGCGCGGGTACAACCCGCCCGACGGCGGTGAGACACAGGAAAACGACATGAGCCACGGCGTGGATCCTCCGGAACAGGGGCGAGCTGCGCCACGTTAGGCAGGCAGTCCGGCGCGGTCAATGCGATTATCGGTCAACCGTTCGATAATCGAACAATTTCCTCGATGTATCAAAAGGCCGGTTTGCTTCGCCAGCTGCTTGGCCCATCATCGCGACATGGAGAACCGCATGCGCAAGCCAACGCCGCCGCCGACGCTGAACCCGCGACAGGAGCAACTGGTCGCGCTGGTACGCAAGCAGGGTTTCGCTGAAGTGGAAGGCCTGGCGACGCGCTTCGAAGTCACGCCACAGACCATCCGCCGCGACCTGGCGCTGCTGTGCGACGCCGGCCTGCTGCGGCGCTACCACGGTGGGGTCAGCCTGCCGTCGAGTGTGGAAAACCTGGCCTACACCTCGCGCATCGCGTTGCAGGCACAGGAAAAGCAGCGCATCGCGACGCTGTTGGCCCAGCACATTCCCAACGATGCTTCCCTGTTCATCAACCTTGGCACCACCAACGAGAACGTGGCGCGCGCGCTGATGCAGCACAAAGGCCTGCGCGTGATCACCAACAACCTCAACGTGGCGGTGATGATGAGCGGCAACCCCAGCTTCGAGGTGATCGTGGCCGGCGGCGTGGTGCGCGGTCGCGACCAGGGCGTTACCGGCGAGGCAACGATCGAGCTGATCCGGCAATTCAAGGTGGACTTCGGCGTGATCGGTATTTCCGGCATCGACCAGGACGGTACGCTGCTGGATTTCGACTACCACGAGGTGCGGGTCGCCCAGGCGATCATCGAGCATTCGCGCCAGGTCTGGCTGGCGGCAGACCATACCAAGCTCGGCCGCAACGCGCTGGTGCGGCTGGGCCCGATCGCGCGCGTGCATGCCTGGTTCACCGACCGCGACCCGCCCGCCGCGCTGGCCAG
>JAATFS010000187.1 GCA_015655035.1 Lysobacterales bacterium
AACCATTCGCCGGAGACGCTGCGCGATCCTCGCGGCTTCGCCACCAAGTTCTATACCCGCGACGGCAACTGGGACCTGGTCGGCAACAACTTCCCGACCTTCTTCATCCGCGACGCCATCAAGTTCCCGGACATGGTGCACCCGTTCAAGCCGGACCCGCGCACCAATCTCGATAACGATTCACGCCGCTTCGACTTCTTCTCGCACGTGCCCGAGGCCACCCGCACGCTGACCCTGCTGTATTCCAACGAAGGCACGCCGGCCGGCTATCGCTTCATGGACGGCAACGGCGTCCACGCCTACAAGCTGGTCAATGCCCAGGGCGAGGTGCACTACGTCAAGTTCCACTGGAAGAGCCTGCAGGGACTGAAGAACCTCGATCCCAAGCAGGTGGTGGCGGTGCAGGGCAAGGACTACGCGCACATGACCCACGACCTGGTCGGCGCGATCAAGCAGGGCGACTATCCAAAGTGGGACCTGTATATCCAGGTGCTCAAGCCGGAAGACCTGGCCACGTTCGATTTCGACCCGCTCGACGCCACCAAGATCTGGCCTGACGTGCCCGAGCGCAAGGTCGGGCAGATGGTGCTCAACAAGAATGTCGACAACTTCTTCCAGGAGACCGAGCAGGTGGCGATGGCGCCAGCCAACCTGGTGCCGGGCATCGAGGCTTCGGAGGACCGCCTGCTGCAGGGCCGCCTGTTCTCCTATGCCGACACCCAGCTGTACCGGGTCGGCACCAACGGCCTGAGCCTGCCGGTCAATCGTCCGCGTGTAGCCGTCAACAACGGCAACCAGGACGGCGCGATGAACATCGGCAGCACCACCAGTGGCGTGAACTACGAGCCGAGCCGGCTGCAACCGCGCCCACAGAGCGAGCAGGCGCGCTACAGCCAATCGCTGCTGTCTGGCAGCACCCAACAGGCGAAGATCGCCCGTGAACAGAACTTCAAGCAGGCCGGTGATCTGTTCCGTAGCTACGGCAAGAAGGAGCAGCAGGACCTGATCCAGAGCTTCGGCGAATCGCTGGCGGGCACCGACGACGAGAGCAAGCACATCATGCTTTCCTATCTGTACAAGGCCGACCCGGCCTATGGCAGCGGCGTAGCGCGCGTGGCCAAGGGCAACCTGGCACGGGTTCAGCAGCTCGCCGCCGCGTTGCAGGACTGAGACCGGCGATACCTTCCCCCACTGCTGGGGGAAGGTGACCGCCCATGAAAGGAGAACCGACGATGCGCCCCCTGCTGCTGCTCGCCTTGATGGCAGTCACTTCGCTGGTGCAGGCCGCGCCTGCGCCCACCCCCGAAACGGTGGTCG
Organism: Lysobacterales bacterium; assembly: GCA_015655035.1. Taxonomy (GTDB): domain Bacteria; phylum Pseudomonadota; class Gammaproteobacteria; order Xanthomonadales; family Xanthomonadaceae; genus JAATFS01. Next base: position 1,318 of record JAATFS010000187.1, read on the forward strand.
CCGACGCTGCGCGCATCCAGGCGCGGCTACGCGACTACTACTTCGACGCCGCGCGCGCTGGGCGGCAGGACATGCTGGGTGAATTCATCGATGCCCGTTACGACCTGAACACGCGCGACGACAAGGGCTATACCGCACTGATCATGGCGGCCTATCACGGCCGGCAAGCCGCGGTGGAGCAATTGCTGCGGGCAGGTGCCGACCCCTGCGCACAGGACAAGCGCGGCAATACGGCGCTGATGGGCGCCATCTTCAAAGGCGAGCTGAGTATCGCCAAGCGCCTGATGCAGGTCGACTGCGCTCCCGACCAGCGCAACAACGCGGGCCAGACGGCAGCGATGTACGCCGCGCTGTTCCAACGTACCGAGGTCCTGCGAGGCTTGGCGGCCAAGGGCGCCGATCTTGCCGCCCAGGACGACCAGGGCAACGATGTTGCCAAGTTGCAGCGGGGCGAATTCGCCGCCTCGCCAGCGCGCTGAGCCGCGTGGCCGGAAACGGCCGGTGCAGCGAAGCAGGGTGAACCGGGTAACGGGTCTCTTACCCCTTAATCCGGTCCAGGCCTTGCGGGACTGGCTCGGGATGAAAATAGCCCTAAAGAAAATCCTGCAGCGGCCGATGGTGCTGTATCTCGGCCACTAGGGGTGTCCCATGAAGCTTGATCCGTCCACGCTTTTTCTAGGTTCGCTGGTGGCCTTGGTGCTCAGCGCGTTCACGATTGTGGTGGCGCTGGTAGTGGGCGAGATCCAGCCGTTGATGCAGTCGCCCGGCATCTATGCGGTCGTGGGCACGTCGTTGCTGGTCTTGCTGGTCTCCTACCATGTATTGGGTAAGCCCCTGGACGAGAACGAGAAAGCTGCCTTGCTGGATCCGAAAGTATTGGGCCGCTCCGGGCAACTGTCGCCGCAAGCCGTTGCCACCATGCCGGCCGCCGAGCAAGAGACCGAGGCGGTCGATCACGCTACGGGTGTCGCCTTGATGTAAGGCGCATGCCGTTGCCTGGACGGCAGCGGGCAAGGGGGTCGCCAGGTCCATGCGCGCCGGATTGCCGAAACGGGGTTCAGGTCGGTCATGTAAGCTATTGATCTTGCAACCCCTTTATTGACTTGGCCCAGCGGCCGAGTGCTCAGCGACCATGACCGCCAGCGTTTCCCAAACTCCCGCCGCGAGTGCCGCGCCGCACGCGCGCTATGCCCGCTCGCTACGCCTGTCCGTCGCCCCCATGATGGACTGGACCGATCGCCATTGCCGCGTGTTCCATCGCGTGCTGGCGCCTTCGGCCCGGCTCTACACCGAGATGGTGCATGCCAACGCCGTGATTCATGGCGACCGCCAGCGGCTGGTTGGATTCGATCCGGTGGAGCATCCGGTTGCGCTGCAATTGGGGGGCAGCGAGCCGGCGCTGCTGGCGCAGGCGGCGCAGATCGCCGAGGCCTGGGGCTATGACGAGGTCAATCTCAACTGCGGCTGTCCTTCCGATCGGGTCCAGGCCGGACGCTTTGGCGCCTGCCTGATGCGCGAGCCAGGGCTGGTGGCCGATTGCGTGGCGGCGATGCATGCGGCGGTGTCGATCCCGATCACGGTGAAGTGCCGGCTGGGCGTGGACGAGGACAAGGACTATGCGGCGTTCGCGGGGTTCGTCGACCAGGTGGTCGCCGCCGGCAGCGCGATGGTGGTGGTACATGCCCGTAATGCCTGGTTGAAGGGACTTTCTCCCAAGGAAAATCGTGAGGTGCCGCCGCTGCGCTACGACTGGGCCTACCGGCTCAAGCAGCAGCGGCCGCAGTTGCCGGTGGTGCTCAACGGTGGGATCGCGTCGGTGCAAGCGGCCCAGCTACACCTGCAACAACTGGATGGAGTGATGCTGGGGCGCGCCGCCTACCACGACCCTTATGTGCTGCACCAACTCGAAAGCACCCTTGCGGGGACATCGCCGGTCTCCCGTATCGAGTTGCTGCGGCAGATGCAGCCCTACGTAGAGGCACGCCTGTCCGAGGGGCTGGCGCTCAAGCACATCACCCGGCATTTGCTCGGGTTGTTCCATGGCCAGCCAGGGGGACGCGCGTTCCGGCAGATTCTCAGCGAGGGCGCGCATCGGCCCGGCGCCGGTTGGTCTCTGGTCGAACAAGCCCTGCGCGTTACCGAAGCGCATGTCCAGCGCGTTGTCGCCTGAGTCCGGCCCCGAGTGTGGGTGATTGCCATAAGTGTCCGGCAGGTCAGCCAGCAATGACGGTTCAAGACTATCGTGGAGTCAGCGATGCTTGTTCAGGTTCAAGCGATGACCTGGGTCGTTTTTGCCGGAAACGCCTGAAAACGTTTGCATTACCAGGTCGCTAGCACGGCTCGCCTGTTCATTTTAATGAACACGCGTGTCGGGGGTCAAAAAAGTTCAGACCGGATTCACCCCGAAAAATCAAGAATTTGCTCACATTCAGGGGCTCAGGCGTGGGTGCTGCGAGCTTCCCTTTTCACGAAATTTGAACGACTCTGAACGCCTCCCAGGATCCGTGCCGTGATGCTCTCCACTCTTTGCCGTTGTTGCCTTGCCGCAGCCGTCCTCTGGACGGGGGTGTCGGTGATGCCGGCTGGAGCACAGAACCAGGGTATGCCTGCCGATGCGCGCGAGGCGTTTCCGCAAACGGCCCGTAGCGATGCGCGCTCGTTGTCGGACACCATCCGTCGCGTGCAGCGTTCCACGGGAGGGCAGATCCTCGGTGCCGAACGGGTACCGTTCGACGGGCGCAACATCAACCGGGTCAAGTACATGGACGACCGTGGCCGGGTTCGCTACATGGACGACCCGGTGCCGGAGCGCAGTGCACCGCGCGCGCCTCGCGCACCGTCCAATTCGCAACAGGTCCCGCCACCACAACACGGCGATAACCAGTGATTGCAGATAATCTGCACACGTTTGCCTTATATCCCCCGGCCCCTGGCCAACAACGTAACTAGGGAGAGTTCATGCGAATCCTTTTGGTCGAAGACGAAGCCCCGCTGCGCGAGACCCTCGCCGCACGCCTGAAGCGTGAGGGCTTTGCGGTGGATGCCGCACAGGACGGTGAGGAAGGCCTGTACATGGGCCGCGAAGTCCCGTTCGACGTCGGCATCATCGACCTGGGCCTGCCCAAGATGTCGGGCATGGAGCTGATCAAGGCCCTGCGCGACGAAGGCAAGAAGTTCCCGGTGCTGATCCTGACCGCGCGCTCAAGTTGGCAGGACAAGGTCGAGGGCCTCAAGCAGGGCGCCGACGACTATCTGGTCAAGCCGTTCCATGTCGAGGAACTGCTGGCACGCGTCAACGCGTTGCTGCGCCGCGCCGCGGGCTGGAGCAAGCCGACGCTGGAATGCGGCCCGGTCGCGCTCGACCTGGCGGCGCAGACCGTCAGCGTCAACGGCAGCAATGTCGATCTGACCAGCTACGAGTACAAGGTGCTGGAATACCTGATGATGCATGCCGGTGAACTGGTCTCCAAGGCCGATCTGACCGAGCACATCTACCAGCAGGATTTCGATCGCGATTCCAATGTGCTCGAGGTCTTCATCGGCCGTCTGCGCAAGAAACTGGATCCGGATAGCGAGCTGAAGCCGATCGAGACGGTGCGTGGTCGCGGCTATCGCTTCGCGATCCCGCGTACCGAAGGCTGATTCCCGCCTCCCTGCAACAAGGCAAAGGAAGCGACGGCGTGGCTGTGCGTCCCAAGTGGTATCGGTGGTGGCGGCCACGCTCGCTGCAGGCGCGCCAGTTGCTGGCGGCCAGCCTCAGCCTGGTCGCCTTTCTGGCATTGGCCGGTTATGCGCTGGACGTGGCCTTTGCCGATACCGCGCAGCAGAACCTGCGCGAGCGGCTGAAAAGCTACGCCACCAGCTACGCCAAGAACATCGAGTTCGTACGTGATGGCTCGCTCTACGTCGGCGAGCAACCTGACCCGCGTTTCGACGTGCCCGGTGCCGGGGTCTATGCCGAAGTGCTGTGCGGCAATGAGCCGTGCTGGACGTCGATGTCGTCCGAAGGGCCGTTGTTGCCGCAGACCGGCGGCATGCTGCATCCGCGCGAGGAGCGCTTCGAAGGACCGCTGCCGATGTTGCAGATCGACGGCAGCCAAGGCGGGGTCTATCGCTACGGGCTGGGCCTGAGCTATGTCGAGTCCGGGCATGGCAACGAGATTCCCTACACCATCTACGTCATGGAGGACGCTCGCGGCCTTGGCGCACAGCTGCGGGTGTTCCGTGGCCGGGTCTGGTTCTATCTCGGCAGCGCCGGTGTGGTGTTGCTGCTGTTGCAGGCCTTCATCCTGCAATGGAGCCTGCGTCCGCTGCGGCGGGTGGTCAACGAGTTGACCAAGGTGCAGCGCGGCGAAATCCTGCGCATGAGCGAGCAGCATCCGCGCGAGCTGGAGCCGCTGACCGACAGCATCAATGCCTTCATCGAGAGCGAACGCGAGAACCTGGACCGGCAGCGCAATACCCTGGCGGATCTGGCGCATAGTTTGAAGACCCCGCTGGCGGTACTGCGCACCCAGCTGGACAGCGGCGCCAGCGACAGCGACCTGCGCGACGAACTCGACGTGCAGCTGCGGCGCATGAACAACCTGGTGTCCTACCAGTTGGCGCGTGCGGCCTCCAGCGGCCACAAGCTGTTCGCCGCGCCGGTGCCGATCGAGTCCAGTGCCGAGGAAATCGTGCGCGGGCTTGAGAAGGTCTATTCGGGCAAGGGCGTGCTGTGCGAGTTCGACATCGATCCCGAGGCGCGTTTCCATGGCGAGCCCGGCGATTTGCAGGAACTGCTGGGCAACCTGCTGGAGAACGCCTTCAAGTGGGCGCGCGACCGTGTATTGCTCACCGCCCGGCCGGGGCCGGCCAGTGGCAGTCGTCGCGCCGGGCTGGTGCTGTCGGTCGATGACAATGGCCCGGGTATCGCGTCAGAGGACGTGGCCAAGGTTTTGCAACGCGGCGTACGTGGCGACGAGCGCGTGCAAGGTCACGGCATCGGCCTGTCGATCGTGCAGGATCTGGTGAAGGGCTACCGTGGCGAGTTGCAGGTCAGCCGTTCGCAGGAACTGGGCGGCGCCCGTTTCGAAGTGACGCTGCCGCCGGGGCTGTGAGGGCCGCGCTTGCGCGCCCGTGCATCAACCGAACGGAGAGGCTCCGTAGAACCGCGCCAGATGGGTGGCCACTTCCGGCATCTCGGCGCGTAACAGCTTCGGTGCGGAAAAGTGGTACTCGCTGACCACGGCGAAGAATTCTTCTGGCGCTTCGGCCGCATACGGATCGATTGCGGTGTCGTGGCCGGCCTCCACCGCCTGGCAGAAAGCATCGTAGTGATGCTGGAAATCGTTGGCCCAGCGGCGCTGCCACTCGCGCGGCAATGGCGGGGTGCCGTCGAGCAGGCCATCGAGCGCATCGAGCTTGTGCGCCATCTCGTGGACGACCACGTTGAAGCCGGCCTGCGGATCCGCCAGATCGGCCTGCACGTCGGCCCAGGACACGATCAGCGGTCCCTGGTCCCAGGCCTCGCCGATCAACTCGTCCTCCCACTCGTGCAGGACACCGGCGGCATCGAGATGGTTGCGACGGACCCGGAAGGCATCCGGATAGACGATCAACTGCGACCAGCCGCGCCAGCCCTCGCTGCCGATTCCCAGCAGTGGCAGGCAGCAGGTCGCCGCCAGCAACACCCGTTGATGGTCATGCAATTGCAGGCCGGCTACCGGTGAAATGGTCTTCTGCCGCAGGAACTGCGCGGTCAGCCGACGCAGTCGCAATTGGCGGGCGGGGTCCAGCGCATCGATCCACGCGCAATCCGAGCACGCGGAGAGCCATAGCGACGGTTCGATATCCGGGGGCGGGCGTCTGAGCCAGCCGAACAAGCGCTGGATCAGCGGAACATGCCCGGCAGGAAGCTGTGCCATTTGGGCATGCGCATCCGTGGCAGCAGCACATCGCCATCGCTGCCGCCGCCCGGCGTGGTAGCGGGCTTTGTCTGCTTGCGTGGGGCGGCATGGCCGGATGGAGCATCGGCATCGGGTGTGGCGCCATGCGCGGCCGAGGTGGAATAGACACAGGCGCCGCGATCGGCTTCGGCCAAATCATCCACGGCCCAGGCGGCAACCGGGACCAGCAGCAGGATCATGCAGGGAGCGAATCGGCGCATCGTCCACATCCAGGGCAGGCGGCGTGAACCCCCGATCATAGCGCGGTTCTCGCGGGCAAATGCAAAGCCGCGCTGGGCGGACAGGCCGGCTTCCCGCATAATTTTACCGATACACCCTTCATTGGACCTCCCGTGGACGACCGCGCACTGCTGGCCAAACTCGGTACCGGCCGGCTGTCCGGCGACATCCTGGCAAAGGAATTCGGACTGACGCGGGCCGCCGTCTGGAAACGCATCCAGAACCTGCGCTCTGCCGGCATCGACATCGATGGCCGGGCCGGCGATGGCTACAGCCTGGGGTATCCGGTCCAATTGCTGGATGCCGACGCGATCATCCAGGCACTGCCGGCCGAAGCGGCCGCTTCGCTGCAACGGCTGGAACTGGCCTGGGCGATCGAGTCGACCAATAGCGCGCTGCTGGCCGCGCCAGTGCCGGCACAGGGCGTGGCGGTGCTGTTGGCCGAACGCCAGACCGGCGGCCGTGGCCGGCGTGGCCGGCAATGGGCCTCGCCGCTGGCCTCGCATGTCTACCTGTCGTTGTCGCGGGGCTTCTCCGGCGGCCTGGCGCAGCTGGCCGGGCTCAGTCTGGCGCTTGGCGTGGCCGTGGCCGAGGCGTTGCGGACGGCCGGATTCGTCGAGGTCGGGTTGAAATGGCCGAACGACCTGCTTGCACGCGAGTGCAAGCTAGGCGGGTTGTTGATCGAGGGCGGCGGCGAAGTGGGCGGTCCGGCGCGCGCGGTGATCGGCTTGGGCCTCAACGTGCACATGCCAGCGGCGTTCGCTGCCGGCATTGACCAGCCGTGGATCGATCTGGATACGTTGGCGGGCGCGCCGGTGTCGCGCAACCGTGTGGTGGTCGCGCTGCTGAGTGCGCTGCTGCCGGCGTTGGAACTGTTCGAAGCCGAAGGCCTGGCGCCGTTCCTGCCGCGCTACGCCCAGTTGGACGTGCTGGCCGGGCGCCAGGTCAGGATCGAGGAGGCCGGCACGATTTACCAGGGGGTGGCGCTCGGCGTGGCCGAGGATGGCGCGCTGAAGGTCGACCTGGGCGAAGCGGTGCGGCTGTTCCATGCCGGCGAAGTCAGTGTGAGGCCGTTATGAGCCAGTGGTTGTTCGATCTGGGCAATTCGCGCTTCAAGTTCGCGCCGCTGCAAGGGGATCGAGTTGGCGAGGTGCAGGCCTGGGCGCATGGCGCCGAAGCGATCGATGCGACCACGCCGTGGGCATTGCCCAGCGGCGAGGTCGCGTATGTGGCCAGCGTGGCCGCACCGCAGCTGACCGCGCGCGTACTCGAGACTTTGCGCCTGCGTTTCCAGCAAGTGCGTACCGTCGTTACCGAAGCCGAGTACGCCGGGGTGCGGATCGCCTATGCGCAGCCGGCCCGCTTCGGGGTGGACCGCTTCCTGGCTCTGTTGGGCGCACATGCCGGGGAACATCGGCTGGTGGCCGGTGTCGGCACCGCGCTGACCATCGATTTGCTCGATGCCGGCGGCCAGCATCGCGGTGGCCGTATTTCAGCCTCGCCGACCACGATGCGCGCCGCGCTGCACGCGCGCGCCGGCCAATTGCCCGCCGAAGGCGGGGTCTATCGGGAGTTCGCCGACGACACCGCCGATGCCCTGGCCTCCGGCTGCGATGGCGCGGCGGTGGCGTTGATCGAACGCAGCCTGCGCGAGGCGGTCGAA
>JAATFS010000033.1 GCA_015655035.1 Lysobacterales bacterium
CTCGATGCCAGCGACCACCTCGGCAACGACGGCGTCCACGTCTCGGTCGGTCAGAGTGCGCGAGTTATCCTGCAAAATCAAGCCCATAGCCAGGCTCTTGAATCCGGCTTCGACACCCGGCCCAACGTAGCGGTCGAACAATTGCACATCCCGCAGCAATGGACCGACCGCGTTGCGCACACTGGCCGCCAATGCCGCCCAGCTGACCTCCTCCGGCACCACGAAGGCCAGGTCGCGGCGCACCGAGGGGAATCGCGACAGCTCGCCGGCACGCGGCAGCACGCGGCGCACCAGCGGCGCAAGGGCAAGTTCGAACGCGATCACGTCAACGTCAATCTCCAGTGCGCGCGCCAGCCGAGGATGCAGTTGGCCGATCCAGCCGATGCATTCGCCATCGCGATAGATGTCGGCCGAGCGGCCGGGGTGACCCCAGGCCGGCTGCGACGGCCGGTATTCGAGGACCGCGCCGCTGGCCGCAGCCAGCGATGTCAGATCGCCCTTCAGATCGTGGAAATCAACTTTGCGTGCGGGTTCGCCCCACTGCAATGCCAGCGCATCCCCGCACACGGCGGCAGCCACATGCTGCGACTCCGCCGGCGCGGCGCCGGCCTCGGCGCTGGCGATGAACACCTTGCCCAGCTCGAACAACCGTACCCGTCCGGCCTGGCGCGCCGCATTGCGGCCCAGCGATGCCACCAGCCCTGGCAACAACCGCGGACGCATTACCGCCAGCTCGGTGCTGAGCGGGTTGGCCAACCGCACCAGGTCCGTGTTCAGCTGCCAACGCTCCAACAGCGTTGCATCGACGAAGGCATAGTTGATGGTCTCCTGCAGCTCGCGCGCGACCAGCTGGCGGCGCACGCTGATCTCATCGAGCTGGGTTTCGCTGGGCGTGGCGATCCGCGTGGCACCGCCTGGCAACGTAGTCGGCACCTGGTCGTAGCCATGGATACGCGCCAGCTCCTCGATCAGGTCTTCCTCGATCGCAATGTCGAAGCGACGGCTCGGCGCCACCACCTGCCAACCCTCGGCAGCCGTGTCCACCTGCATTCCCAGCGCGCGCAGGATGCGCTCGATCTCGGCATCCTCGATGCGGATACCGAGCACGCGTGCGACCCGCTCACGGCGCAACATGATCGTGACCGGCTGCGGCAAGTGCTCGGACAGCTCGGCGTGGACCACCGGCCCAGGCGTACCGCCGGCCAGCTCCAGCACCCACCGCGTCGCGATTTCGATCGCTTGCGGTGCCAGCTGCGGATCCACGCCACGCTCGAAGCGGTGTCCGGCATCGGTGTGCAGGCCAAGCTTGCGCCCGCGCCCCATGATCGCGGCCGGCTGGAAGTACGCCGCCTCCAGGAACACGTTGCGGGTGACCTCGCTCACGCGTGTGTCGTGCCCGCCCATCAGGCCCGCCAGCGCGATCGCGTGATCGGCATCGGTGATGGTCAGGAAACTGTCGTCCAGCACGACGTCGCGGCCGTCGAGCAGCTTCAGCTGCTCGCCCGCACGCGATCGCCGCACCCCGATCGGGCCACTCAGTGTATCCAGGTCGAACGCGTGCATCGGCTGGCCCAGCTCCAGCATCACGTACTGGGTGATATCCACCAGCAACGACACCGGGCGCACGCCACTGCGGCGCAGACGTTCCGCCATCCACACCGGCGTCTGTGCCGCCGGGTCGATCCCCTCGATGACGCGGCCGCAATAGCGCGGCGCCTCGGCGCCGGCAGCCAGCGCCACCGCCAGCGTCCGCGTGGACACCGCAGGCACGGCCGCGACGTCGAACGCCACCACCTCACTCGCGCACGCGGCGGCGACGTCGAAGGCGATGCCGCGCACACTGAAGCAATCGGCGCGGTTCGGGGTCAACTTGATCTCGATGCTGGCATCCGGCAAGCCGAGATAGTCGGCCAATGGCTGCCCAACCGGCGCATCGTCGGGCAGTTCGAACAGCCCGGACGCATCGCCGTCCAGCCCCAGTTCCTTGGCCGAGCACAGCATGCCGTTGGACTCCACACCGCGCAGCTTGGCCGCCTTGATCGTCAAATCGCCGAAACGCGCGCCCACCAGCGCCAGCGGCGCGACCAGGCCGGCGCGCGCATTCGGCGCCCCGCAGACGATCTGCAACAAGCCGCCCTGGCCGGCATCGACCTGGCATACCTGAAGCCGATCCGCCTCCGGATGCCGCACCGCCTCGACGATGCGCGCCACCACCACCTGCGCAAGCGCCTCGCCCAGCGGCGTGACCTCCTCCACCTCCAGGCCGATGGCTGTCAACGTCGCGGCCAGCTCATCGCGGGAAGCCTGGGTGGGTACGTGGCTGCGCAGCCAGTTTTCAGAGAATTTCATGGAGAGCCGTGATTCGTGGTTCGTGATGGGGGATTGGCAGACATCGGTCGGCGCAGATTCGGACAGGGCACGGGTGTTACTGCAACACCCGCATCACCTTCCCGAATCAGCATCCTCAGGCAAACTGCCTGAGGAAGCGCACATCGTTCTCGAAGAACGCGCGCAAGTCGTTGACACCGTAGCGCAGCATCGCAAAGCGCTCCACGCCCATGCCGAAGGCAAAGCCGGTATAGCGCTCCGGATCGATGCCGACGCTCTTCAACACATTCGGGTGGACCATGCCGCAGCCGAGCACTTCCAGCCAACGGGTGCTGCCATCAGGCTGCTGCCAGGCGATGTCCACTTCGGCACCCGGCTCCACGAACGGGAAATAGCTCGGGCGGAAGCGCATCTCGAAGTCGCGCTCGAAGAAGGCACGGACGAACTCGGCCAGCGTGCCCTTGAGGTCGGCAAAGGTTGAATGCTCATCCACAAGCAAACCTTCGACCTGATGGAACATTGGAGAATGGGTCTGGTCGCTGTCGCTGCGGTACACCTTGCCGGCGGCGATCATGCGCAGCGGCGGGCGATGGGTATCCATGTAACGCACCTGCACACCCGAGGTGTGGGTACGCAGCAGCCGGCCATCGCCGAAGTAGAACGTGTCGTGCATCGCACGTGCCGGATGGTGCGGCGGGAAGTTCAGCGCCTCGAAGTTATGCCAGTCGTCCTCGATCTCAGGACCGTCGGCCAGTTCGTAGCCCAGCCGCCCGAATATCTCGGCGATACGTTCCAGCGTACGCGTCACCGGGTGCAGCCCGCCGCGCTCGCCACGCCGCCCGGGCAAGGTCACATCGATGCGTTCGCCCGCCAGACGGGCATCCAGCGCCTCGCCTTCCAGCACCGTCTTGCGTTCGGACAATGCCGTGGACAATGCATCGCGGGCCCGATTGATCGCTTCACCAGCGGCCTTGCGCTGGTCACCCGGCAACGTGCCGAGCTGCTTGAGCTGGGCGGTAATGCTGCCACTCTTGCCCAGCAACGCCACCCGCAGCGCTTCAAGCTGCTCCGGCGCCTGTGCCGCAGCCACATCCGCCAGCGCCTGCGCGGTCAGGGATTCGATCTCACTCATCGGCTTGTATCCGGCCCATCGATTCCGCCCTCGGAACGCATCCGGCGGCGGAACATAAAAGACAAAAAAAATGAGGAAGGACTCGCGCCCTTCCCCATCACGTAACTTGTGCGGCCATCCCTGGTCGCAGGCAATCCGGCCAGCGGATCGCCCTTGTCCGATTACGCTGCGAGCGCGCCCTTCGCCTTCTCGGCCAGCGCGGCAAAACCGGCCGCATCGTGCACGGCGATATCGGCCAGCACCTTGCGATCCAGGGTAATGCCGGACTTGAGCAGGCCGTTCATGAAACGGCTGTAGCTCAGGCCATTGATGCGGGCAGCCGCATTGATGCGGGTGATCCACAACGAACGGAAATTGCGCTTCTTCTGCTTACGGCCGATATAGGCGTACTGCTGTGCCTTGATGACCGCCTGCTTGGCGACGCGGAAGACCTTGCGGCGAGCGTTGTAGTAGCCCTTCGCCAGGGTCAGAATTTTCTTGTGGCGGCGGCGCGCCTGCACACCACGCTTTACTCGTGCCATGGTTCAGTCCTCAGAGATAGGGAAGCATACGGTCAAGACGGCCAGCGTCCTCGGCACGAACATGGTTCGTCTGCCGCAGGTTGCGCTTCCGCTTGGTCGCTTTCTTGGTGAGGATGTGGCTACGGTTGGCGTGGCCAGCCTTGTACTTGCCGGAAGCAGTCTTGCGAAAACGCTTGGCTGCCGCCCGGTTGGTCTTGATCTTGGGCATTGCAATGTCCTTGATGGTGTTTTGTCACTGACACGGGCGGCAGTCTTGCGACCACACTTTCCATCCTTGCCCTTGCCTGCTTGTAAGCCCTTGACCGGAAAGGATCAGGGCAGGTCCTGTTACCGCTTGCGCGGCGCCCCCGGCAAAACCGGGCCGCATAGTATGCCCGTAGCGGGAACGCCTTGCAAATCAAATATTTCCAAAGAGCCGGCAGGCCACCCGGGATCACCAGGCAGCCCCACCCCGAGACGGGATCAGATCTTCTTCTTGGGCGCGATCATCATCACCATCTGCCGCCCTTCCAGGCGCGGACGCGACTCGATGACGATGTCCTCGCCAAGATCAGCCTCGATCCGGGACGCCATTTCGCGGCCCAGCTCCTGATGGCTCATCTCGCGACCACGGAAGCGGATGTTGACCTTGATCTTGTCACCCTCTTCCAGGAAACCACGCATCTTGCGCAGCTTGATCTGGTAGTCACCTTCGTCCGTCACCGGGCGGAATTTGACTTCCTTGATCTCGACCTGCTTGGTCTTCTTCTTGGCCTCGTTGGCCTTTTTTTGCTGCTCGAACTTGAACTTGCCGAAATCCATGATCTTGCAGACAGGCGGATCGGCCTGCGGCTGGATTTCAACCAGATCCAGGCCTTCTTCCTCGGCCTTGGCAAGCGCTTCATCGCGCGACAACACGCCGACCATCTCTCCGTCGCTGCCGATCACGCGGACGCGCGGCACTCGGATCTCTTGGTTCTTGCGGTTCTGTTTGTTGTCAGGGGTACTGATATTGCAATCTCCCAGGGGAATCAAACCGGCACTTCCGGATCATCCAGATCGGCCGGGGTTGGCTTACACCGCGTGCTCTGCCTGCAGCCGCTCGATGAAGGCCGAAACAGACATCGTTCCAAGATCCTCCCCCGAGCGCGACCGCACGGCCACGGCACCATTGTCTCTCTCGCGGTCGCCGACCACCAGCAGATAAGGCACGCGTTGCAGCGTATGCTCGCGAATCTTATATCCGATCTTCTCATTCCGCAAATCGGCGCTAACGCGGAACCCTTGATTTACAAGGGTTTTCCTCACGGACTCGACATAATCGGCCTGAGCATCGGTGATATTGGCCACCACCACCTGCACCGGAGCCAGCCAGGTCGGGAACGCGCCGGCATGATGTTCGATCAAAATGCCGATGAAACGCTCCATCGAACCGACGATCGCCCGGTGCAGCATGACCGGATGCTTCTTCTGGCTGCTTTCGTCCACGTACTCGGCGCCGAGGCGGCCAGGCATCATGAAATCGACCTGCATCGTGCCCAACTGCCAGGTCCGGCCAATCGCATCCTTCAGGTGGTACTCGATCTTCGGGCCATAGAACGCGCCCTCGCCCGGCAACTCCTGCCATTCCACGCCAGCCCCGCGCAAGGCCGAACGCAGGGCGTCCTCGGCCTTGTCCCAGGTGGCGTCGTCGCCCAGGCGCTTTTCCGGGCGCAGCGCGATCTTGATCTGGATCTCGTCGAAGCCGAACGCGGTGTACACCGCCAGCGCCTGCTGGTGGAACGCCGTTACTTCCGACTCGATCTGCGATTCCAGGCAGAACACGTGGCCATCGTCCTGGGTGAAGCCGCGCACGCGCAGGATGCCGTGCAGCGCGCCGGACGGCTCGTTGCGATGACAGGCACCGAATTCGCCGTAACGGATCGGCAGATCGCGATAGCTATGCAGGCCCTGGTTAAACAGCTGGACATGGCCCGGGCAGTTCATCGGCTTGACCGCGTAGGTGCGCTTCTCCGACTCGGTGAAGAACATGTTCTCCTGGTAGTTGTCCCAATGACCGGACTTCTGCCATAGCGACACATCCAGGATCTGCGGACAGCGCACCTCGCCGTAACCGCTGTCGCGGTAGACATTGCGCATGTACTGCTCGACCACCTGCCAGATCGACCAGCCCTTCGGATGCCAGAACACCAACCCCGGCGCTTCTTCCTGCAAATGGAACAGGTCCTGCTGCTTGCCGATGCGGCGATGGTCGCGCATCTCGGCTTCCTCGACGCGCTTGATGTAAGCCTCGAGCTGCTTCTTGTCGGCCCAGGCAGTGCCGTAGATGCGCTGCAACTGCTCGTTCTTGGCATCGCCACGCCAGTAGGCGCCGGAGATGCGCGTGAGCTTGAATGCCTTGAGGAAGCGCGTATTGGGCACGTGCGGACCACGGCACATGTCCACGTATTCCTGGTGGTAGTACAGGCCCATCGCACTGATGTCGTCTGACATGTCCTCGATCAGGCGCAGCTTGTAGTCCTCGCCACGTGCCTTGAACAGCTCGATCACCTCGGCGCGCGGCGTCACCTTCTTGATGACGTCGTAGTCCTGCGCGATCAGCTCCTGCATGCGCTTCTCGATCGCCGCCATGTCTTCCGGCGTGAACGGGCGCTCGCTATGGATGTCGTAGTAGAAGCCCTCGGCGATGACCGGGCCGATCACCATCTTGACCTCGGGGTACAACTGCTTGACTGCATGCCCCACCAGGTGCGCACAGGAATGGCGGATGATCTCCACGCCCTCCTCGTCCTTGGCGGTGATGATGCGCAGCGACGCGTCATGCTCGATGAGGTCGCTGGCGTCCACCAGGCGGCCATCGACGGCACCGGCGATAGTGGCCTTGGCCAGGCCGGCGCCGATGGACTGCGCCACCTGCATGACGGAAACGGGATGTTCGAATTCGCGGCGGCTGCCGTCGGGAAGCGTGATCGTGATCATGGAGAGAGCGGGATTCAGGTTTCGAAGATGGGGGATCCAGCCGGCGACCCGGCAGCACACGACTGCCTGGACGGGCGACGCATGAATCCCAGAAACGAAAAAACGCCCAGAAGGCGCTTGCGCGACAGCCTCTGGCAGGATTTCAGCAGTGGGCGAAGATAGTGCTCATGTCGCACGCTCGGCCGGCGTTGCCGCGGGCCACCTGGGTTTGATTGGATCCGGAGGGCCATGTTAAACCAATCACCGACCGGATGCGCGCTGGGGCGAGAGCGCATCCGCCTTGCGTGACACGGCCTCATCCATCCGAATTGGACCTGCCACGCACAGCCAAGCTGGTGACTGTCACGGTCGGCAATGCGAAGTCCCGCAAGGCCCGTCACCCGCCTCTCAATACCGAGGCGATGGACGTATTGACACGCTGGAGAAAGCAGGCCGGTAATGCGCGTCCGCTGTTCCCCTCGCCCAAGACCGGCGCGCGCATGGACAACATCAACAGCAGTTGGGAGGAACTGTGCACGCCGACGAAGGTAACCGACTTCCGGTTTCACGACCTGCGCCATTCCTTCGCCTCGCGCTTGGTCATGGCTGGAGTGGACCTCAACACCGTGCGGGAGCTGCTGGGGCACTCTGACATCCGCATGGCCCTGCGCTATGCCCACCTGGCCCCGGGCAAGTTGGCCGAGGCCGTGGCCAAGCTCAGGTAATTGACTATGCCGATACGCACATGTACCATTTCCTGTACATATCAGGAGGCTCCCATGGACTCGATTACCTACACCGCCGCTCGCGCCTCGCTGGCCGACACGATGGACCGTGTGGTCAACGACCATGAACCGGTCATCATCACCCGCAGCAGCCAGCAGGCCGTTGTCATGCTGTCCCTGGACGATTACAAGGCGATGGAAGAAACCGCCTACCTGCTGCGCAGCCCGAAGAACGCCCAGCGCCTGTTGAAGTCCATCACCCAGCTGGAA
>JAATFS010000211.1 GCA_015655035.1 Lysobacterales bacterium
AGCCGAATCGCTGCAACGCTCGGCATACACCAGGTAATGACACTGACCACTGCCGCTCACCAGGCAATGAAACGTGGCCACGCCATCGGCGGCGAACGTCTTGCTGAAAATGACATTCACACCATCGACGCTGGCACGGGTAATCGAGGTGGTACCGGTTTTTTCATAGCAACCGGCCAGGGCCATCAGGCAATACACCAGCGACGTGAAAAATCGCATGACAAGATCCTCTCTTCGATGCGGCAAGCGGCGCTACATGCCGCGAAACAGACTCATGAACGGCTGGCTGACGATCAACGTCTCCGACCGTGTCTTCAATCTCAACCGCCCCTTCCCAGTGTCGTCGCGCACCACCGACGCCACCGCCTTCATGTTGACGATGGTGGAGCGATGGATCTGCTTGAATGCCTGCGGATCGAGCGCGTCCAGCAGCTCGCGCAGCGGCGTGCGCAACAGTGCTTCGCCATCGGCGGTCATCACCACGGTGTATTTGTTGTCGGCCTGGAAATAGGCAACGTCGTCCAACAGGATCAAGCGCGTCTCGCGCCCGCAGCTGGCGGTGATCCAGGCCAACTGCGGTTGCGCGCGCGGCAGCACCGGAGCGGCGTCCAGCCGTTGCAGCAGCGCATCCAGCAGCGCGTTGTCCGGCCCCCCCGCAGCCACACGCGCCTGCACCCGCTGCACCGTCGCCAGCAGCCGCTCGCGCCCGATCGGCTTGAGCAGGTAATCCACCGCCCCCTGCTCGAACGCATCGATGGCGTACTGGTCGTAGGCGGTGACGAAGACCACCTGCGTGCCCGGGCTCACCTCGCCCATGCCGCGTGCCACCTCGATGCCGGTCAATCCCGGCATGCGGATATCCAGGAACACCACGTCAGGCCGATGCTCGGCAATCGCCTCCAGCGCGCTGGCGCCGTCGTCGCACTCGGCCACCACCTGCAACGCCGGCCAGACTTCCGCCAACAACGTCAGCAACGACTGCCGCAACAGCGCTTCGTCCTCGGCGATCACCGCGCGCCAGCCGCTCATGCCGTCCTCCCTTCACCGCGCCCGGGCAGCGGCGGCGGCAGTGGCGGCGAAGCCGGCAGCGGCAACGTGATCGTGGCCGCCACGCCGCTGGGGAAGTTGGAAACGATGGCGAATGACGCCGCCGCGCCATACATCAACCGCAACCGCTCGCGCAGGTTGGCCAAGCCGATCCCGGTGCCGTGGCTATGGGTGTTGAAGCCCTGCCCATCGTCGGCCACGGTCAACGTCGCGTGGTCGCCGAACCCACGCGCCAGGATCCAGATCGTGCCACCACCGGGCTTGGGCTCCAGCCCGTGCTTGATCGCATTCTCCACCAGCGTCTGCAGCATCATCGACGGCAGCGGCAGGCTGCGTAGCTCGAACGGCACCTCCATCTGCAACGCCAGGCGATCACCCATGCGGAGGCGCAGGATTTCCAGGTAGGCCTGGGTGCGCTCAAGCTCCTCGCCCAGGGTGGAGATCGCATCGTCGGTGCTCGGCAGCGAACGGCGCAGGTACTGGATCAAGTGGCCGATCATCACGTCGGCACGCGGCGGATCCGTCCGCGTCAGCACCTGTGCGCTGGCCAGCGTGTTGTACAGGAAGTGCGGCTCCACCTGCGCGTGCAGCAGGTTCAAGCGCGCCACCGCCAATTCCTTCTCGGTGGCCGACTGCTCGGCCGCAGCCTGCTCGTCGCGCCGCTGCCCGGCAACGGCCAGCACCAGCGCGCGGCTGATCGCTTCGGCATTTTCGTAGTTGCTGCCCTCATCGACCGCAAACAGGTCCACCCAGGCGCCGGCATCGGGCTCGCACAGCAGCATCACGCTGCTGGTGCCCGCACCCGGCGTGATCGTCGCCAGCACCTGATTGCGCTTGATCGCAAAGCGCGCAAACACATTCCAGCGCGACGGCTTGCGCCCCTCGTATGGATCGATACGACGCACCTTGGCACGAATCTGCAGGCTGCCGGGCGCGCTCTCGATCCCTTCCACCCGGGGCAGATCGCGCACGGCATGCTCGACCAGCGCGAACGTCTCGCCGGTATCCAGCGGCACCTCGATCTGGCGGCGCTGGCGGCTGGACAAGGTATCGCTGTCCAGCCGGCCGGCGATCAGCTTGACCCTGCGGATATGGGTGACGCTGCTGGTCAACGCCAGCACCAGCAGCACCACCGTGCACAGCCCGTACAACGAGCCCGGCGAGCCGAACAGCTCGGTCCACATGATCATGGTCACGAGCAGTGCCATGCCCCAGGCGAACAGGATGCGGATGACGAAGTACAGGCTGGCGGACACGTTGGCGGATCCAGGAAGAAGTGCGGCCGAGCATAGCCCGACGTCCGGCGATGAAGCAGGCCCTGCCGATGAAACCCCGGATCGCGCGATGGAAGCCAAGATATGCGGTGCCAGAGCCGGGCCGCCACGCGCGTCCAGCCGGCACCGCGCCATCGGGAGCCCGGTGGCGCGGTATGCTCGCTGCCTGCACCGGTAGCGAATCTTCTCAAGGGAGCTCCATGGATCGACGTCATTTCCTGCGTGGCGCCAGCGCCGCACTCGCCGCTGCCTCCAGCGGCGCCTGGGCCGCCACCGACCCGAGTTCACCGCCCCCCGCCGGACCTGCCGCGCCACCGCCACGCGCACCGCTCAGCCCACAATTCGCCCCTCCGGCCGCCTTGGCACCGATCCGCGCCCGCCCCGACCGCATCGTCGCCATCAGCAGCTGCACCCGCCCGTTCCGGGCACAAGGACCACGCATCGAAGCCGAGCGCATCGGCCGCAAGACGGTGATCCACAACTACGGCCATGGCGGTAGCGGCTGGTCGCTATCGTGGGGCTCGGCCGACTATGCGGTGCGGCTGGCACTGGCCGCCGATGCACGCGAACTGGCCGTGATCGGCTGCGGCGCGATCGGCCTGACCACCGCACTGGTCGCCCAGCGCGCCGGCCTGCGTGTGCGCATCTACGCCAAGGACCGGTTCCCGGACGTACGCTCGTTCTTCGCCACCGGCGTGTGGTCGCCGGATTCGCGCGTGTGTACCACCGAATACGCCACCCCGGCATTCGAGAAGCGCTGGGAAGAAATGGCACGGATCTCGTTCCGCCGCTACCAGACCCTGCTCGGACTGCCGGGCGAGCCTATCGAATGGCGCGATGGCTACGTCCTGTCCGACATCCCCTTCGACCAACCACTGCCGGCGCGCCACGAGGACCAGGAACCCAGCTATCCCTCGCTGGATAGCAAGCTACTGGACGACCTGTCGCCCGCTGCCGTCCCGCTGGCGCCGGGCGAGCATCCGTTCCCGGTGCCCCACGTCGCCCGCTACAGCCAGATGACCTTCAATATCAGCGCCTACTCGCGGCTGCTGATGGACGACTTCCTGCACGCCGGCGGCGAACTGCATACGCGCGAATTCGACAACCCGCGCCAATTCTCCGACCTGCACGAAAAAGTATTGATCAACGCCACCGGCTACGGTGCCCGCGCCTTGCTGGGCGACGACAGCATCATCCCGATACGCGGCCAGACCGCGCGCCTGATCCCGCAGCCGGAAGTGGACTACGGCATCTCCTGGCGCGGCCACAACCTGTACGCGGTACCCCGCCGCGACGGCGTCCTGGTGCAGGCGCAGAGCGCCAGCGACTTCAACAACCCCGACGACACCCCCGACCGTGCCGCATCGGTGGCGGCAGTGGCGAAGTTGGCCTCACTGTTTGGCTGATCATCCTGCGCGGATGGACAGCACGCTGTGCGCAAGGGTTGTCAGCGTGGCATCGCGGCTCAAGCCGACGATCCCACGCTGACTGGGGGATGCGGAGATCCTGGGACGGTGCCTTCCAGGCCGAATATCCTGCGCAGAAACACCGCGCTGTCCTCAAGCGCCTGCCGGGCGATGGATGACACCGACACCGCCTCGATGAAGCTGTGCGGCGCGCCGCGATATAGCTTTACCTCGACGCCGACACCGGACGCCAGCAGCTTGCCAGCCATCGTCAGGTTCTGCTCGGCCAGCACATCACACTCGCCGACCCCGATGAAGAAGGGCGGCAATCCTTCCAGCTCGGCAAGCAGGCAGTTGGCGTAGGGGGCGTTACGATCGGAGAGCCGGGAGATGTAGTGGTTCCAGAACGTATCGACCTCGGGCGCCGTCAGCATGTCGGTATCGGTGCCGTAGCGACGGCAAGAATGCGGCGAGTAATCCGACGCGAAGCCGGCGTAATAACTCAGAACCGCCGCAACCCGATCACCCTCGCCGCTATCGCGCAGCATCAACACGGCGGCGGTGCTCAGGTTGCCGCCAGCGGAATCGCCGCCCAGCGCCAGCCGACTCGCGTCGAGTCCATGCCGCGCGCCGTGTGCCTGCAACCAGCGCACGACATCGACTACCTGCTCCAGCGCGACCGGATAGTGCACTTCGGGCGATAGCGCATAGTCGATACCCACCACGGCCATGCCCGACCGCGCGGCCAGTTCGCGCATCACGCGATCGTGCGTGTCCAGGCTGAACATCGCCCAGCCACCGCCATGCAGGTAGGCGAGCGTCGGCTTGGCCGTGCCGGGCGCCGGATCGTGGATGCGCAGCCGGACCGGCCCGTGGCAGGTGTCGGCAAGGATGTCCTCGATACGGGCGGGAATCGGCCCGCCTTCGCGCCACGGGCGCCGCACCTGTTCCGCGATCGCGCGGCGGGCCGGCCAGTCCAGCACACGGCCGGCCGTCAGACGGCGGCCTTCGGCGATTACGTTGTCGATGAATCCGGCGATCTCGGGGTCAATTGGACTGGCCTGCGGCTCGATGCTGGCAACCGCTCCGGCGCCGCGACCGCCGTCGAAACGGCGCATCCACGCAGCCAGCGCATGTTGCCGTGTATCCCAGAGCCCGCGCAGGATATCGTCGAAGACGTCGTCGCGCTCGTCCTGGCCCAGTTTGAAGGTGGCGCGTGACGCGCGGATATGCGCATGGAAGCCGACGACATACTCCCGCAACCCGAGGTAGCGCTCGCCCATCTCCTCGACGCGCCATGCGCCCGCACGTTCCCGCTCCAGGTCGCCGGTCAGGCCGCGCAGCAGGCGTTCGGCATCCTCCGGTGTATCGCGCAGCTCGATGTCCACCTCGAACACGACGCTGGTGTAGTTCCAGGTCGGTGCGCGGGTGCGATCGGCGAACCAGGAGGGCGAGACATAGCCATGCGGGCCGATCAGCAGCACCGTCGCGCGCGGGTCGCCGGCGAATACGCGCCATTGCCGATTACTGCGGGCAAAGTGTCCAAGCAGGCGCAAGGGCTGGCCGTCCGTGTCGCATTCGACCTGCACCGGCAACGGCGTGGCCGCCAGCGCGCCGGCCGAACCCGATACGATCCAGGCCAATGGCTGTTCGGCGACGAGATCGGCGACGTCTCGGGCGGAACGTGGCTGAAAGAGCGAAGAAGGGGACATGCTGCCTGCCTGGGTCGAGATCGGGAATGACATTCCGCTGGCGCGCGCCCACGAAATGAGAGTCCATGCTGTTCGCGACGCAGGTTCGGCGCTTTGCCATCACGTCCCCTGACTTGGCCGAACCGGCCCATCGAGACTGCGGTTCCCGCAGGAAACCCTCGCCATGCAGGGGGTGTTGCAGATAGAAAGGCACACAGATGAGCCGCCACCCGACACCTGACTCCGGCGGTTTCGGCTAAGTCGCCATCCTGATCGGCATGTCTATTGCGATGTCGCGGGGCTACGCTCGGGTCACGCCCTCACTCGTAGTCCATACCTTGTCCAGCTATTCTTCAGCCCACTCTGCCAGCGCACGCGAATGGCTCACTCGACTGGTCGCGTTCGACACTACCTCACACAAATCCAACCTCGCGCTGGTCGAGGCGGTCGAAGCCTGGCTCGACGCGCTCGGCGTGCGCTCGATGCGGGTCACCGACGCTGCGGGCAAGAAGGCGAACCTGTTGTTCTCCATCGGTCCCGCCGTCGCCGGCGGCGTGGTGCTGTCCGGGCATACCGACGTGGTGCCCGTCGACGGTCAGGACTGGAGCAGCGACCCGTGGACGCTTACCGAGCGCGATGGCCGTCTCTACGGCCGAGGCGCGGCGGACATGAAGAGCTTCCTCGCCGCCGGCCTGTCGCGGGTACCCGCGATGCTGGCCGCCAAGCTCGAGCGCCCCGTTCACTTCGCGCTTTCCTACGACGAGGAGGTCGGCCTGCTCGGCGCGCCTTCGCTGATAGCCGCGATCAGCGCCAACGTCCCCGAACCCGGCTTGGTGATCGTCGGTGAACCGACCGGGATGCGCATCGTCGACCGCCACAAGGGCATCATGGGGCTGCGTACCACCGTGCTCGGCCACGAGGCGCATTCGAGCCAGACCCACCTTGGGGTCAGCGCCAACATGCTGGCGGCGCGGCTGATGTCGCAGATCGCGGAGATCGCCGACCGCCTGGCCGGTGCCGCACCTGAAGCGGCAGGCACCGGCTTCGAACCGCCGTATGCCACCGTTACCATCGGCCTGATCAACGGAGGTACCGCACCAAACATCCTCGCTCGCAAGTGCGACTTCGTCTGGGACATCCGCTCGCCCTCGCCCACCGAGGCGCGGGCGGTGTACGACGAGGTCCAGGCCCACGCCAGGCAACTCGAACTCCCCCTGCAGGCGCGATTCCCGGCATGCGGCATCCGCACCGAGATTCTCTCCGACGTGCCAGCCCTGACCGGCGCGGCCAGTACGCCTGCACGGGAACTGGTATCCCGGCTAACCGGCAACCCCGCATGCGAGGCCGCCTCCTACGTCGCGGAAGCGGGCTTATTCGAGCGCGCCGGGCTGCCGACGGTGATCTGCGGTCCGGGCTGGATCGCGCAGGCGCACCAGCCAGACGAGTACATCGAAATCAGCCAGCTCGACGCGTGCGAATTATTCATGGACCGCCTGATCGAGGCATCGTGCGAGTGACCCCCGCCATCGCTTCCCATCGGATGGTTGGCCACCGCGGCTGGGTGCTCGGCGTGCTGACCTCGATCTATCTGGCGAACTTCATCGACCGCCAGATTCTGGCAATCCTGCTGCCCCAGATAAAAGCGGAGTTCGAGCTCTCGGACACCGCGCTGGGACTGCTGGTGGGACCGACCTTCGCGTTGTTCTACGCCACCATGGGCCTGCCGCTGGCGTTGCTCGCCGACCGCGTCAATCGCCGTCGGCTGATCGCGGCGTCGTTGGCGCTGTTCTCGGCAATGACGATCGCCTGCGGCCTGGCGGGGCAGTTCTGGCAACTCGCCCTGGCGCGCATCCTGACCGGCGTGGGCGAGGCCGGCACCGGACCCGCCTCGCAGACCATGATCACCGATCTCTATCCACCGGAACGGCGCGCACGCGCGCAAGCCCTCTACGCCACCGGCGCCAATCTCGGTGTGCTGGTCGCCTTCGCCGCAGGCGGCGCGATCGCCCAGGCATGGGGCTGGCGCACTGCGTTCATCGTCGCCGGCATGCCCGGACTGGTGATCACTGTGGTCCTGCTGGCGACCGTGCGTGATCCACCACGTGGCGCGAACGATCCCGGGGCCTCGCGCGAGGACGTGCCGTCCTTCGGCGCGGTGATGCGCCAGCTCTGGCGCAGCCGCGCGTTCCGGTACACCGCGCTGGGCGCCTGCTCGACCTGTTTCACCGCGTATGCCCTGGGCAGCTTCTTCCCCATGTTCCTCGCCCGCAGCCATGCCATGTCGACCGGCGACATAGGATTCGCCATGGCCCTGATCATGGGCCTCTGCGGGGGGCTGGCGACTTACGTAGCCGGGCACCTCGCCGACCGCTTCGGACGCAACGACCGGCGCTGGTATTCCTACATCCCCGCGCTTGCCGCACTCGCCCCATTGCCGGTGGCGCCCATCTGTTTCCTTGCTCAGGACACTGGCGTTGCGCTGGCGGCCGCAATCCTCCCGCTGTCGCTGACCGCCGCGTTCATCGGCCCGACGATCAGCGTCGTCCAGCGGCTGGTGCCGGTGCGCAGCCGCGCGACCGCCGTGGCGACCCTGATCCTGATCGACAACGTCGTCGGCCTCGGCCTCGGACCACAATTCGTCGGCCTCGCCAGCGATCTGTGGAAACCAGCGGTGGGCGAGGATTCCCTGCGCTACGCCATGCTCGCGGCGATGGCCGGCTCCGCCGTGTCGGTGTTCGGCTTCTGCATGGCAGCGCGGCATCTTCGCGCCGACATCGACGCGCGCGAAGCCGCCGCTGCGCCGCCAGCATCGAATGGATAAGTCGCCGCGCTGATCTGCCAAGCAACTCGGCACTCGCTGCGCCATGGTCGGCGCAGTCCGGGCGGCGCATCGACACCGCCCGGCGACGGGAACCTTTTGGGGAAAAGGTTCGCAGGTAATACCCGGTACATCGACGCTCACGCGCACCGTCCAGTACATCGGCAAGCGCTTTGCCGCACTTACCGAGGTCAGCCAGGCTGCATCCGCCCATTGCCAGCCCAGCGTTCCCCTGACTTCAGCTCGATATCGCTCCGCCCCCCTCTCCCGTCGTCCCAGGATTTCTCATGATCGCCTCCCTTCAACGTGCTCTCGGCCTGCCACCTCTTGCCCTGCTGGCGATGGGCCTGCTGGCCCCCCTCCATGCCCACGCGCAAACCATCAACACCCCCGGGGTGGACGCTCCACCCACAGAACTGGACGAGGTGATGGTCGTCGCCCAGCGCGCCAACCGCGTCAGCAACGGCGCAACCAACCTTGACCTGGACATCAAGCAGACCCCGCAATCGGTCAGCGTGGTCGATAGAACCCAGATGGAACAGTTCGGCGCCGACAGTCTCAACGACGCCCTGCGCCTGACCACCGGCATCCAGGTCGAGGAGGTGTCGACCAACCAGACCCAATTCCTTTCGCGCGGCTTCGAGATAAAGAACACCCAGATCGACGGTGTCGGATTGCCTAATGGCTGGGGCGTGGTCACCAACGCGATGGACGCCTTCGGCTACGAGAAACTGGAAATGATCCGTGGCGCCAATGGCCTGCTGACCGGCGTGGGCAATGCCTCGGGCACGATCAACTACGTACGCAAGCGTCCCACCAACGAAGCGCAGGGGCAGGCTCGCGTCAGCGTCGGCTCGTGGAGCAAGCGACGGGTGGAGGCGGATTACTCGACGCCGTTTACCCAGGACGGCACCTGGGCCGGCCGCGTGGTGGTTGCGCGCGAGGACAGCGATTCGTACCTGCGCGATTTCGAGACCGACCGCAGCTTCTTCTACGGCGTCGTCGACGGGCAGATCGGTGACAACGGCACGCTGGCGCTCGGCTATTCCCGACAGCAGTCCGACAGCCGCGGCAACATGTGGGGGACGCTGACCTTCGTGGGCAGCGACGGCAGGCAGCTCGAATGGGACCGCAGCGCCTCGACCACACAGGACTGGACGTACTGGAACTCGACCACCGATGTCGGCTTCATCGAGTACACCCATCATCTCAGCGCGAACTGGCAACTAAAAGCGTCTTACAACTATCGCCTCTACGACCACGACTCGCAGCTGTTCATGGCCTACTCGTCCACAGGCCTGGACCCGGTCACCGGAGAGGGCCTGCTGGGCTGGGGCTACAAGA
>JAATFS010000381.1 GCA_015655035.1 Lysobacterales bacterium
GGCGTCGCGGCTGCGCCAGCCGGCCTGGTCGAGCAGGGCGTTGGCCTGATCGGGCCGGTTGCCGTAGCGCTTCTCCACGCTGCCGTCGTAGAACGGATCGATCGGCGAGGTGATGCCCCAGGCGCGGGTGCGCTGGCCGCGGTAGATCGACTGCACCAGGGTGTCGATGTCCAGGCCCTCGAGCAGCGCCTGGCGCACCCGCACATCGTTGGTCGGTGCGCGCTTGACGTTGAAATACACCGAGAACGGGGTGCCGGGATTGAGCGCATTGATATAGCGGAAGTTGGCATCGTCCTTCAGCCGGGCGGCATCCTGGCCGGGCACGCCCTCGATCGCGTCGACCTGCCCGGACAGCAGCGCGCCGATGCGTACCGACGACTCGGGCAGGAAGCGGTAGACCAGGCGATCCAGATACGCGGGGCCCTGGTGCGCGGCGTTGGCCGGTGCCCAGCGATAGTCCGGGTTGCGCTCGAATTCCAGCTGCTGGCCGGGCTGGTAGCGCTTGAGCAGGAACGGCCCGGTGCCGGCAATATCCGGCCCGCCGGCTTTCAGCTCCGCGCTGTCGAAGGCCGAGGCGGCCAATAGCGGCAGGCTGGAGAAATAGCCCAGGAACGGCGAATAGGGACGTTTGAGCGTGATCCGCAGCGTGTGCGGGTCGGGCGTCTGGATCTGCTGGATGCGGTCCAGGTAGAGGGTGTGGATGGCGATCGGGGTATAGCCCGGCGTGCGCAGTGCCTCGATGTTGCGGACCACCGTCGCCGCATCGAGCGCGCTGCCGTCGCTGAACTTCACGTCCGGGCGCAAATGGAAGGTGTAGCTCAGGCCATCGTCGGATGCCTCCCAGGCCGAGGCCAGCCAGGCCACGAAGCCGCCTTTTTCATCGCGCGCCAACAGGCTCTCGTAGCTGTTGCGTAGCAGCAGCGCCGCCTTGTCCTGGCCGTTGATGTGCGGGTTGAGCGTCTGCGGCTGGGCCTCCACTCCCCAGGTCAAGGTGCCGCCGCTGACCGGCATGGCGGCGGTGTCGTCCGCTGTCGCAGTCGCCTCCGGGGCACGTGAGCAAGCGCTGCTCAGTGCGCTCAGCAGGATCAGCACGGCGGTGGTTCTCAGCATGGAAGGCATGGACGCTCGCAGGTGGCGGGAAGTGGGGAAAAAGCAGGGAATCGGACGCACGGGCAGCGGTTGGTTGGCTCAGAAGCGGTAGTTGATGCGGCCGTACCAATAGCCGCCGACGGTGCTGATGCGATCGCCGGTGTCGTAGACGTAGGTATAGGTCCTGCGGTCGCTATTGCTCAGCGCGGCGGCGGGGATCTTGCGCGAGGTCTGGTTGAACAGGTTGTCCACGCCCAGGTCCACGCTCCAGCCGTTGCCGACCTCGTAGCTGCCGCCCAGGTGTACGACCACGCGTGGATCGATCTGGTACCTGTAGCCATTGGCCAGCCGCTTGATCGGACCGAAATGCTGCAGATTGAGGTTCAGCCCCCAGCGCCCCTGGTTCCAGCCGAGGCCGGCGACCTGGGTGTATGCGGGCGAGCTGTAGCGCAATGTGTACTCCACCGATTCGCTCAGCAGGCCGATGTTGGGCAGGCTCTGCAACACCGTCGGGATCGGCGCGACGCGGGTGATGTCGGTGGTGCCGTAGTTCAACGCATAGTTCCAGCGCAGCCGGCCCCAGCCGGTGTCCTGGGTGGCCTCCAGGGTCAGCTCGACGCCACGGGTACGGGTGTCGCCGATGTTGGTGAAGTAGGTGACGTAATAAGCCTCGCCCGGCTGGATGGCGACGTCGGCAGTGGCCAGCAAGCGGTCGATGGTGGCCTTCTGCGCCGCGCTCAGCGTGGTGCCGCTGGAGTCGGAGACTGCACCGGCAAGCGTGGCGTCGTAGCCGATGGAACTGGACAACCCGACCCGGTCGCGCAGATCGATCTGGTACACGTCCAGCGCTGCGTGGAAGTTGCGGCTGGGGTTGAAGGTCAGGCCGACGCTGTAGTTGCGCGCCTTCTCCGGTTTCAGGTCGGTGGCGCCCAGCGCCCGGGCCGCCGCCGAGCCCACGCGCGCGGTCAAGGTGTTACCGCAAGGGCAGTTGCTGCTGACCTGGTAGTACTGCGCAGCCAGGCTGGGTGCATGGAAGCCGTTGCTGACGGTGGCGCGGATGCCGAACACATCGTTGAAATCGAAGCGCGTGGACAGGCGCCCGGTGGACACGTCGCCGAAGTCCGAATGGTCCTCGTAACGCGCGGCGGCATCGAGGAACCAGCGCGCGCTCAGGTTGGCCGAGGCGCCGACGTAGATCGCCTTGCTGTTGCGCGTGGCATCGACGATATCGTTGGTCGAGTAGCTGGACGAGGCCTGCGCGCCGTAGCCGTAGTACGACTCCCACTGGCCAGCGTCGCGGCGGTACTGCTCGTGCTGGTATTCGACACCGGCGCTGACCTCCAGTGGCGAAGCCAGCCCCGCGATCTCGAACGAGCGGCGCAGATCGAGGTTGCCGATCGCCTGCTGGTAGTCGAGCTTGCCACCGTAGAACCGGATGGGGCTGCCTGGGTAGTCGAGCGAGTAGTTGGCCGAGTTCAGGGTGTAGCCGCGCAGCGTGTCGCGGTTGTAGGTGGCGCTGAGGTCGTAGTCCCAGCCGCCAAGCAGTCCCTTGAGCCCGGCGGTGCCGGTGTGCTGGGCGTCGGTGGTCTTGGTCGTGGGCGAGAATCCGTTGGGCCAGACCGACAGCACCTCCGGGTTGTTGCTGGCGATGGTGCTCGGCAGCCGGTAGACCTGGATGCCGTAGTTGGTGCGGTCGCTGGCAGTCGCGGTGGCGTAGAAATCCAGGTTGTCGCCGATGCCGTAGCCGGCGTTGAGGACCGCCGATTTCAACCGGAACGCAGGTGTGCTGTAGATACGGTTGGCATCGCGCTGCGCGCCGCCGATGTTGAGCGTGTCCAGGTAGGTCAGCGGGCGCTGGGCGTGCTGCTGGTGGGTGTTCTCCGCCGACAGGTTGATGAAGCCGTTGGCGCCCCAGGGCAAGCCGATATTGGCACGCAAGGTGGTGCGGCTGCCGTCGCCCTCGAAACTCTCTCCGCTTTCGATCGAAGCGCTGCCGCCTTCGGCCTGCGACTTGAGAATGATGTTGATGACACCGGCAATGGCATCGGAACCGTAGATCGCCGACGCACCGTCGCGCAGCACCTCGATGTGGTCGATCGCCGCCACCGGGATCAGCGCCAGATCGGTCCAGGTGTGGCCGGGATACTCGCCCTTGGCCACGAACGCGCTGGTGTTGCGGCGCTTGCCGTTGACCAGCACCAGCGTGTAGCCGGGCGACAGGTTGCGCAGCTGGTAACCGCGCACCCAGGAGTTCTGGTAGCCGCCGACCTGGCTCAGCGACGGCAGCGAATACTGCAAGGCTTCCAGCAGATTGCTCTTGCCGGTAGCGGCCAGGTCCTCGGCCGACACCACGTCGATCGGGGTCGAGCTGTTCTTGACCGTGCGCGTGGAGGTGCGCGAGCCGGTCACCAGAACGGTGTCCAGGGTGGAGCTGGCAGCGGTGTCGGCGTCGGCCGCCGCTGCCGGCGGCAGCGCCATCGCGCTGGCGATCAGCAGTGCTGGCGATACGCCGCGCAAGCCGCGCCGAGAAACAGGAGTGGAGAGAGGTGTCGTCATGGCGGAGGCGATGTACTCAGTGGCAACGGGGGTGAGCTGCGGGCCGGTGGGTCGAGCCGTGGCATCCAGCGTGCTCATTGCGAAATCCACACGTCATAGGCGTTCTCGGGGAGTTGGTAGAGA
>JAATFS010000293.1 GCA_015655035.1 Lysobacterales bacterium
ATCGACCGGGTGGTGGTGGCCGCGCATGCACGCGGTCGCGGATTGGCCGGCATGCTGTACCGCGACCTGATCGACACCGCTCGCCGGCTTGGCCATCAGCGGCTGGTCTGCGAGATCAATCGCGATCCGCCCAATCCCGCATCGGAAACGTTCCATCGCGGCATGGGCTTTGTGCCCGTCGGCGAGTCGACCCTGGCCAACGGCAAGATCGTGGGGTATTTCGCGCTGGAACTAGCACCCGCAGCGCCCGGGCATTAGTCCGCGCCCGCGCCTCCTTATCCGGGAAAGCGCGAGCTGCGAGCGCGGCCCGTCAGACCTTGCCGCGACGGAACAGCGAGATCACGCCCAGGATCAGGAATACCACGAAGAGGATCCAGGCAATGTTGCTGGCAGTACCGGCAATTCCGCTGAAGCCAAGCACGGCGGCAATAACCGCGATGATGAAAAAGACGATGGCGTAGTGCAGCATGATGGCAGTCCGCAGGTGGCGTGCCGAATCGGCGCACCACATCATCTGCGCCAAGCGGTCGTACAGCGGTGACGATCACGTCGTCGCTGCATGACGATAAGGCACTGCTGCGCAAGCAACGCTTCGACTAGGAAGCCGGCCTGGGTAAAGGATTTCGCCGGGGATGGCGTGGCGCTCGCGGCGGCTGGCCTCTCCCGGACCCGTCAGCTGGGTGGCAGTGGCTTCAGCCCGGACGGTTGTCGCCGTGGCTTACCGCACGCTGCCGCGCCTCGTAGATCATGTGCAGCGTGATCTTGCTGACTTCGGCCTTGCTTGCCTCGATATGCGAACGCAACAGCATCTGCGCCTGCTCGACGCGACGGCGCAGGATCGCGCGCAGGATCTGCGCATGCTCGTTGTACGTGGCCTCGACCCGATCCTTGATGGTGAAGTCCAGGTGTCGCACGATGCGGATGCGCTCGGTGATGTCGTGGTGGATGCGCGCCATTTCGCCGTTGCCGGTGGCCTCCACCAGGGTTTCGTGGAAGCGTTCGTCCAGCCGCGACACCTGCGGCCCATCCTGCAAACGATCGGCCGGTGGCACCAGCCAGATCTGCTTGAGCTCGAGCAACTGCGGCGGCAGCTCGTCCATGTCGCACAGCAACCGCACCGCCGCCAGCTCCAGCACAGTGCGCACGTCGTAGAGGTTCTCCAGGGCCTTGAAGTCGAGCGGCCGGATCAGCCAGCCATTGCGGAACTGCACTTCCACGTAGCCATCGCGCTGCAATCGCAGCAGCGCTTCGCGCACCGGGGTACGGCTGGAGGACATGCGTTCGGCCAGTTCGCTCTCGGTGTAGCGGTCGCCGGGCAGTAGCCGGAACTCGGAGATGTCCAGCTTGAGCTGGGCATAGATCTTGTCCGCCAGGTTGTCGTCGCGGACCGGGCGCTTGCGCTCCATGCTTTCAGCCGACCTGTTCAAGCGGATCTCCCACGTCTCGATTGCCTTCCATTGTCGTGTCCGTCTTCCCCCGCGTGCCCCGGATCTGCGCAAGCTCGGCAGGCAGGCGGCGGATGGCGTAAAGGATGCAGATTACCCCGACCAGGGTGCCGGCCAGGCTGAACAGGATCGCATGCCGCAACGCCGCGTCACCGTAGAGCGGCTTCAGCAGGTCGCTCATCAGGCCGACGCAGAACGAGCCGGCACCAGTGCCGATGATGTTGAGGAACATCAGCATCACCGCCGTGCCCAGCCCACGCAAACGCGACGGCAGCAGCAACTGGCCGACCGCCATCAGCGGCGCGGTATACGACGAGGTCCCGAGGATGGCCAGGAAATACGTTGCGTAGAGCGTGGTGCCGTGGCCGTAGAACAGGAACAGCCATTCCGCCGGCACGATCACGCAGACGCCGATCAGCGGCAGCCACAGATACCAGCGTTCGTCACGACGTCCCAGGCGGTCGGCGAGGATGCCGGCCAGCAAGGTGCCGAAGATGCCGGCGCTGCCTTCGATCATGCCGCTGAGCGAACCGACCTGTGCCGTTCCCAGGCCAAGCGTGCGCACCAGGTAGGCCGGTGTCCACATTTCGAAGCCGCTGCCGCCGAACGACAACAGCGCCAGTCCCAGCGTGGTCGCGGCAAAGGCGCGGCGGCGCCACATCAACGTCAGTCCCTCACGCCAGCCGTAGCCGGCCTGATCGGCGTGGGCACCGTCTTGCTGCCCACGCTGCGGCTCGCGAATGCAGACCAGCACCGCCAACGCCAGCAGCAGGCCAGGTGCGCCCATTATCATGAACGTGGCGCGCCAGCCGTAGTGTTCGTTGAGCCAGCCACCGGCCGCCAACCCGGCCCAGATGCCGAACGAAATGCCCAGGCTGTAGATCGCGATGGCGGTGCCACGGCGATGCGCCGGGAAGTAATCGGAAATCAGCGAATACGCCGGCGGCGTGCAGCCGGACGCGCAGACCGCCACGCTGGCGCGCGACGCCGCCAACCCGACAAACCCACGGGCGAACCCGGAGAGCATGGTGAACGCGCTCCAGCCAGCTACCGCCAATGCGATCAGGCGCTTGCGCGAACCATGGTCGGCCCAGCGCCCGATGCCGAGTCCGGCGATCGAGTAGACCAGGGCATAGGCGAAGCCCGTCAGCAGTCCCATCGACGTGTCGGAAATGCCCAGGTCGGCGCGGATCGGCTCGACCAGGATGATCAGCAGGTAGCGGTCCATCCAGTTGAAGGCATAGACCGCCACCAGTACTGCCAGCACGAACCAGGCATAGCCGCCCACGCGCGGCTCGGCCGATGCGGGCGATGTCCCGATGCCCGCCATCAGCGCGCGCCGAACTGCTTGAACGCATCCAGCACGTACGCAGTGCTGCGCCGCGCACCATGCTGCAGGTATTCCATCGCCACCAACGAGGCATCGTGCGCCGCCACGCGCGAACCGGCGACCGCGTCCTCGACCACCCGGCAGTGGTAGTCGTGCTGATGCCCATCGACGAAGGTGTAATGCACGCAGACATCGGTGAAGCCGCCCACCATGATCAGCGTCTGCGCCTTCAGCCCCTTGAGCAGGATTTCCAGCTCGGTGCCGAAGAATCCGGAATAGCGACGCTTGCGGATGAAGTAATCGTCCGCGCGCATGCCGACCTCCA
>JAATFS010000359.1 GCA_015655035.1 Lysobacterales bacterium
CATGAAGCGCTATCGCACATACGACTTTCCTACCGAGCAGGTACGTCGCTTCCTGGAACCGGGTCCGATCGTGCTGGTCAGCTCCGCCTGGAAAGGCGAGCACGACATCATGACCATGGGCTGGCACATGGTGCTGGAATTCTCGCCCTCGCTGATCGCCTGCTGCATCTCCAGCGCCAATCACAGCTTCGAGCTGATACGCCGCAGCAAGCAATGCGTGATCAACCTGCCCACCGCCGACCTTCTCGACACCGTGATCGGCATCGGCAACAGTACCGGCACCGAAATCGACAAGTTCGAGCACTTCGGGCTGACCGCCCTGCCCAGCGAGCGCGTCGATGCGCCGCGCATCGCCGAGTGCTACGCCAGCTTCGAGTGCCGTTTGCACGACGGCAGCCAGATCGGCAAGTACAACCTGTTCGTCTGGGAAGTGGTGAAGGCCCACGTGGCGCGCTCGCCCAAACTGCCGGCCACCGTGCATTACCGGGGCGAAGGCCAGTTCATGCTGTCCGGCGCGGAAGTCTCGCGCCGACGGCTGTTCAAGCCGGAGATGCTGTGAACCGGCAGCGATGGCACATCAACGCCCCATCCTACCGGACCTGACACTGGCGCGGCCCTGCGCCACCTCGAAGGTGAAGGCGAACGACAGCGTCACCGGCACCGCTTCGATCCGCTGCGCACCTTTGCAATCGTCCGCCGTGGAAGACCGCCGCATGCCAGCGGCAAAGGTGCAGACCGCCGCTGGCTCGAAGCGCCAGTGCGTCAGCTTGTCCAACGTGACACGCATGAGATCGGCATTGGCATCCGCTGCGCCGGCGCGGCACTCGTCGCGATCGGTCAACGGTTCGACCCGCACCACCTGCCCGCTGGCGGAAACGATCACGCGTGCGCAAACCGTGGTCGGTGCCAGCGCCTGTCGCGGTGAATCCACCGGCAGCTGTGGATTGCCGGTCTCCAGCGCGCGCGGCATGCGAAACGCCTCGCTCGCTCCCATTTCATACTGAGCCAATGCACCAGCGGCGGCGGCGACGGGCGCCGCCGGCAGCATGCGCTGGTCTACTGAATCATGACGACGGCTGGTCTCCTGCGCCGGCCGACTCGCGCAGCCAGCCAACGACGCCAGCAGCAGCATCGCCCCCGCGCCGCGCCTCATCGCCTGCTCCCAGCGAAGGCCACTGCCGGCACAGGGGACGATGACCTGGCAGGCGGGTCCAGCTCGAACCTGATGGGCACTCGAATGCGGCTGGCGACCGCACTGCCGTTCTCCACTGCCGGCGTGAAGCGCCAGCTCCACGCAGCCTGCCGCGCCACGGTATCGAACACACCCTGCGGCTCGCTGTGCTCGATCCGTACCTGTGACGGCACGCCGCGTTCATCGATATCGATAAGCAGGATCACCCTGCCGGTGACCTGGTCATCGAACGCCGCCTGCGGGTAAGCCGGCGGCGCCATCTCGCCGCGGCTTTCGGCGGCTGCGTGTTTGAACGACGCTGGCGCCGTGCTACCCGGCTGCGGCGCGGTCCTTTCCAACATCGAAATGGCGGTCGCCATCGAACTGGGCTGCATCGTCCATGCCGCGTAGGCTGCTGCCGCCACCACTGCGAACACCAGCAACAAGGATGCGCGGACGCGCATCTGCCCTGGCGGAGTACGCCCCAACTGCACGACGCGCTCCTTGAGCGGATGTGGCGAATGCCAATGGCACCCCGACGGCGACAGGCCTTCCACGCACTGCGACTTGAGCATCGCCATGCCGTACCGCTTGCGGCTGGCTGGGTGGCGTGCCATCAGCGAAGCATCGCAGGCCAATTCCTGATCACGCCGGAAGCGTCGCCACGCCAGGTGTAGCAATGGGTTGAACCAGTTGACGCAGAGCAGCGCGATGGCCACGAGATTGGCCCACGGGTCGGCGCGTGCCACATGCATGCGCTCATGGGCCACGATCAGTTCGCGCTCTGCGGCATCGTGACGTTGCTCGAAATCCTCTGGCAGCACGATCCGGGGCCGCCATGCACCGACCACCGCCGGCAGCTGCGCGCCGGTATGCGAGGAGACCCAGGTCCCGTTGGCGCCCGCCAGCAGCGGACCAAGCGAGCGCACATAGCGACGCTGCCTCCGCCAAAAAAATATTGCGAGCAGCAGCGCCCCCACGCCCCAGATCGTCAATACCCCCTGCACCCATGAGATTCCCGCCGTTGGCGCCGGCAACATCTCCAGTTCCAGCATCAAGCTCGCATGCAACGGCAGCGCGAACAGCGGCGGCGTACTGGGCGCCGGCACCCCTGCCGCGACGATGCTGGCCGGCACGCAAAGCCACAGCGCATAGCTCGCACGCGCCCCCAACCACGCCCGCAGGCGGCCATTGGCCAAGAGCAACGCCAGCGCTAGCACACTGGCAACCAGCGTTATTTCGATCAACTCACGCAGCAGTTCATTGCCCATCGTCCAGCTCCTGGAGGAGGCGCTTGAGCTCGGCGATGTCGGCCGGTCTGAGCTGGCCACGTTCGCTGAAATGCGCCACCAGCGGCGCCACCCGCCCCCCGAACACCCGTTGCAACAGACCCTCGCTCTGCTGCTGTACCCACTGCTCACGTTCGAGCACGGGCGAATACAGATAACGCCGGCCATCCTTGCTCGCACGGATGGCGCCTTTGTTGAGCAAGCGATTGAGCAATGTCTTGACCGTCGCTTCGGCCCAGTCGCTGTGGCCGACCAACGCCGCCACCACTTCGTCCGCACTGCGCGGCTGACGTTCCCACAACACCTGCATCACCCTGGCTTCGGATTCACTGATCGACATCGATTACACCTGTAATTTTTATTGATTACGCGCGTAATCATAAGCATTGTCAAGCCCAGCCCGCATTGCGGTAAAACCCGCCATCCATCGCGCTCGAGGCGGTATCGCGCCCCTTCTCCAATGCCGTTCTTCACGACGTCCGTGCAGGCGCTTGCGGCAAGGTGGCGTTTCGTTTTCTGTTGCTGGAGTCACCGATGCTCGTTCGCCTGTCCGCCATGACGTCCTTTATCGCACTGGCGCTGGCCACGACCTCTGCGGCAATGGCGCAAGCGGTGCCCGCAGCACCTCCACCGATGCCAGCGCCGGTCACTCCGCCCGCGCCGATCAACATCGACGTACGCTCGGATCTGCATGCGCAGGTTTTGCTGGATCGGGCACATTTTTCACCCGGCCAGATCGATGGCAAGATCGGCTCGAACCAGCGGCGAGCCGTCGCCGGCTTCCAGGCTGCACACGGGCTCGGCACCAGTGGTGAACTCGACGACGCCACCTGGCAGGCGTTACAGCCCGACGCCACCCCACCGCTGGCCAGCTACACGCTGACGGCCGAAGACGTCGCCGGTCCGTTCGCCGCGCTGCCGAGCCGTCCTTCCGAGCAGGCCAAGCTGGCCGCGCTGGGATATGCCTCGGTGGAAGAATCGCTGGGCGAACGCTTCCACGCCGATCCCGAACTGCTGCGCACGCTCAATCCGGGCACTGACTTCAACAAGGCCGGCAGCCGGATCCAGGTACCCAATATCGGCACCCCATTGCCACTGGCCAAGGCCGCCAAGCTGGTGGTCGACAAGTCCGACTCCACGCTGCGCTTGCTCGACGCCGCCGGCAATGTCTATGCGCAGGTCCCGGTATCGTCCGGCAGCAAGCACGATCCGCTGCCGATCGGCGAGTGGAAGATCCTCGGCATCTCGCGCAACCCCACCTACCACTACAACCCCAAGTTGTTCTGGGATGCGCGCCAGGGCGAAACCAAGGCCACGCTGCCCGCTGGCCCCAACAATCCGGTGGGCGTGGTGTGGATCGATCTCTCCAAGCCGCATTACGGCTTGCACGGCACGCCCGCGCCCGGTCATATCGGCAAGACCGAATCGCATGGCTGCGTACGCATGACCAATTGGGATGCAATGCAGATCGCCAACGCCGTCGATGCGTCGGTCCCCGTGCTGATGCAGAAGTAATCGACCATGAAGGTACTGCCGACCATCGTACTAGGGCTGTTGCTGGGCGCTGCGGGCTATGCATGGCTGCAATGGCGCGACCCGGGCGCGCAGGCCACGGTGACGCCCGCAAGCGAGGCGGCCGCGCCGCTCCCTCGCAGCGATGCCTCCGCAGCGCCCGCGCCCACTGCTGCCATCGGCGAATCCGATCGGCCCGGACCGTTGCCACCGGCCGACTCACAGCACCTGGTCTTGCCGGTACAAGGCGTCCCCGCCGATCAATTGCAGGACACGTTCACCGACGCGCGCAGCGAAGCCCGCGTGCACGACGCGATCGACATCCTCGCCCCGGAAGGCACGCCGGTACTGGCAGTGGCCGATGGCCACGTGGAGAAATTGTTCGACAGCGAACGCGGCGGCCTCACCGTGTACCAGTTCGAGCCGAGCGGCCGCTACTGCTACTACTACGCCCACCTGCAACGCTATGCCGACAGACTGGCCGAGAAACAGCCGATCAAGCGCGGCCAGGTGATCGGCTACGTGGGCAGTACCGGCAACGCCGATCCCACCACACCGCATCTGCACTTCGAGATCCAGCGCCTGGGCCCGGAAAAACAGTGGTGGAAGGGCGAGCCACTCAACCCCTACCCGATCCTGCACGGCGATCAGCCGCTTCAATGAACCGCCGTCTCCGCATCGCCATCCAGCGATGCGGAGACGAATCCCGACTCAGAAGTCGAACGTTGCCTGCACATAGATCGTGCGTGGCACGCCCAGGTACTTGCCCTTGTTGTTGTCGTCGTAGGATCGGGTGAAGTAGTCACGATCGAATACATTCTTCACGCCGATGGCCAGCGCGAGATTGGCAAATTCCGGTCCGAAATCGTAGCCGGCACGGGTGTTCCAGACCGCATAGCCGGGAATCCGGCCGGTACTGCCATCGGCGCTGGCCGCACGGGTGTTTTCGTTATCGGCGTATTGCGAGGATTGCACCTGCATGTCCAGGTCGAAACGCCAGGCGTCCTTGCTGTAGCCGGCGCCCAGCAAGCCCTTGCTCCGCGAGGAGAACGGCACCAGGTTACCCTGGTTCTCGCCTTCCTCGCGGATGCTCGCATCGACGTAGGCGTAGTTGGCATGCACATCCAGCCCGGCCAGCAGCGGCGACAGCGCCGACAGCTGGTAGGCCACGCTGGCCTCGATGCCCTGATGGCGGGTCTTGCCACGGGCGATGACGCTGTCGCTGGTCTGGCTGCTGTCGTACTGGTGATCGAAGTTGATCAGGAACACGCCGGCCTCGGCTTGCAGCTTGCCATCGTCATAGCGGGTACCCAGCTCCCAGGTGCGCGCTTTTTCCGGCTTGACCTCGTCGACCGCGACCCGGTTCGGCATCTGGCTGTATTGCACGCTGCCGAACGATCCCTCGGTGTTGGCATACAGGTTCCAGCGCTCGCTCAGGCGATAGAGCACGTTCAATGCCGGCAGCGCGGTGCGGTAGTCGCCGACGTAGGGCGTGGCGGTCAGCAGGTTGACCTGTTGCTGGTCGATGATCTCGTAGCGGATACCCGGCGTCAGCGTCCAGCGGCCGATGTCGATGCGGTCGTCGATGTAGAACGCATGCGCTTCGGTCTGGCCACGGGTGTCGCGATCGTTGCGGCTGCCGGTGGTCGGCAATGCGGCGGTGGGCGCGGCGCGATAGCGCAACTCATGGCTGGCCTCGTTGAGGTAGCGGTAGCCAATGCCGAGTTCGTGGTGCGCGGCGCCGGTCTGGAAGCCTTGCGAGAAACGCGCTTCCACACCGCGCACCCAGTAATAGCGCGGCGACAGCGAAACGAAATTGCCCTGGTCCAGGTAGCCGCTGCGCAGCGTGCGGGTGAAGAACGCATTCGCATTGAACTTGCGTTGCCCTTCGGCGTAGTCGTAGCCGGCACCGAACAGCGTGCGGCGACCCCAGAAACGATCCTTGAAACGCGTGGACTGCGAGGGATCGCGCTCGAACTCGGCCTGGGTCAGGCCACCCGGCATGTCGGCCTCGCCGTCGTAGTACTGCCCGATGGCGTGCACGCTGTTGGCCTCGTCCAGTTGGTAATGCCCCTTCAGGATCAGGTCGTCGATGCGCGTACCGCTATGTTCGCGATAGTCGCTGCCGCGCGTGCCCGAGTACAGCAGCGCGCCGCCCAGGCCATTGTCGGCGGTGCCGCCGATCAGCAGGTTGCCGGACTTCTTGAATCCCTCGTGCTCCGACGATGGGCTGCTCTCCAGCTGGATGCCGCCCTTGATGGCGAACGTCTCGGGGATGGCGCGAGTGACGAAATTGACGATACCGCCAACGTTCTGCGGGCCATAGCGCACCGCGCCGCCTCCACGTACCACATCCACCGCATCCATGTTGCCGATCGACAGCGGCGCCAGCGACAGCTGCGGCTGGCCGTAAGGGGCGAACGGCACCGGGATGCCATCCATCAACACCGTCGAGCGCGTGGCCAGGCGCGGATTGAGTCCGCGAATACCGAAGTTCAACGCCATGTCGTGACTGCCGGTGCCATTGTTCTCCGGTGCGTTGACGCCGGGAATCTGGTTGAGCACCTCGCGCGGCGTGGCCGCCCCGATCTGGGCGAAGCGTTCGCGGCGGATCACGTCGCGCGCACCGGCGTGATCGAACACCCGCTCGCGTTCGGCCGCGCCGAGCCAGTCGCCCACCACCTCCAGCGCCGGCAACGTAGTGGTGCCGGGCTGCGCCGGGGCCGGGCCGACCGCGCCTGTGGTCTGCGGCGCGGCCACAGGCAGCGGCGCGGCCTCCAGGGTGAAGCTGCGCTCATCCTGCGCACGTGCGACCAAGCCAGTGCCGGCCAGCATCCGCGCCAGCGCCTCGGCCGGGGTGTACTGGCCCTGCACCGTGGTCGCGCGCAATCCGGCCACCTGGGACGGACTGAAGGCGATCAACATGCCGGCCTGGCGCCCCAGTGCGATCAGCGCCTGGTCCAGGGGACCCGATGCGATCTGGTAGGACTGCTGCGCGGTCGCGGCAGGCGCCGCCCAGGCGGGCGCGACCGCGCCCACCAGGCTGGCCAGCAGCACGGCGCGCGCCAATGGGGTGGTCCGGGGTGAGCGGGTGATGCGTGGGAACATGGGTGTCTCTCTCCGAATGCAGGCCGGATATGGGCCCTTTGCATGACAGGACACGCGAAACGCGAAAATGGCTCATCCGCTTCGCCGGATCGGCGTCCGCCGGTGCCAACGCCTCCGCGTCAGCCCGCGCGCGGGGACACCGTGACCCAATAGCGGGTGAGTTGATGTACCTGCACCGGCAACACCCGAGGCAGCATCGCCAGGATGCGGTCGCTGTCCTCCAGCGGGAACGTACCGGAGATGCGCAGCGAGGCGATCTGCGGCTCGCAGCCCAATCGGCCTGGCCGATAGCGCGACAACTCGGCCAGGAACTCGCCCAGCGGCATGTCGCTCACGCTCAACACGCCGTCGATCCAGCCGTCACTGCCGGGCAGCAACGGCGTGGGGTTGCCCAACCGCCTGCGGTCGAACTCGACCTGCTGGCCCGCCGGCAGTTCCAGCGTGCCACCTTCGCGACTGCCAATCCGCACCCGCCCCTGCTCCACGAAGACGCGGACCTGCCCGGCCAGCAGGCGTACGCCAAAGCGCGTGCCCAGCGGTTGCAGCGTGCCTTCGCTGCAGTCCACCCACATCGGGCGCGGATCGCGAGCGGTCTGGATATGGATCTCGCCGCGACGCAAGCGGATCCGCCGATGGTCCTGGCCCAGCGCCACGTCGATGGCGCTATCGGTATTGAGCTGGACCACGCTGCCGTCGTCCAGGCGCAACCGGCGCCGTTCGCCGACCCGCGTCGCAAGGTCCGCTGGCCAGCGTTGCAGGTCGCCGCGCGCATACAACAGCGCGCCTCCCGCCACCCCAACGCCGGCGAACGCGCCCAGCGCCTTCAGTGCCTGGCGCCGGCGCGGCGAGCGCGGGCCCTCGAGCAGCGCGCGCGCCGCACTCTCCGGCAGGCCGGCCAGGCGCTGGTTCATCGCCTCGATCCTCGACCAGGCCTGCTCATGCTCCGGTGCACGTTGGCGCCATTCCTGCCATGCCTGGCGCAGCGCGGGATCGGCAGGGCTGGCCTGCAACTCGATCAACCAGCCAATCGCCTGCTCGGCGGCCTCGCGCGGAACCGTCGCTGGGGGAGTCGAGGTCATCCGGGTCCGATAGGGCTCAGGCGGCGAAATAGCAGGCGTAGGCCGCCTTGGCGAAATCGCGCTTGACGCTGGCCAGCGAAACCCCCAGCTGGGTGGCGATCGCGTTGTGACGCTGGCCCTCCAACTGCGCCATCACGAACACCTGGCGTGCCCTGCCCGGCAGCTCGGCAAGCCGGCGATCCAGTTCCAGCAAGGTCTCCAGCGCCAGCATCCGCACTTCCTCGCTGGGCACGGCCTCGTCCGGCAAGGCTTCCAGCGAGGCCAGATAAGCACGCTCCAGATCCTGCCGGCGGTAGTGATTGCACAGCAGTCGCCGCGCGACGGTGGCCAGGAACGCACGCGGTTCCGCGATCTGCGCAGCCTGGTTGGAAAGCAGCACCTTCATGAAGGTGTCCTGCGCCAGATCGGCGGCGCCCTCGCGATTGCCCATGCGCCGCTGCAACCATGCATCCAGCCATGGATGGTATTGGCGATAGAGCTGATGGAGCGCTGTCGTCTGAGCCACGGGGGCGGCGCGCATGGGGAACCGGACTCGCGAGGAGGAAGGCTTAATCGATAACGATTATCATTATACGATCATCGCCTGGCAGCGGCAACGCCTGTGCGGATAAGGCGCCGCTCCCCAAGGCCGCCAAAAGGAAAGGCCGGCATGCGCCGGCCTTTCCTGTCGTTGCGATCCCGCGCCGCTTACAGCGCCTTGGCCGCCGCGACCACATGCTCGGTGGTGATGTTGAAGTATTTGTACAACACCTCCGCCGGTGCAGACGCGCCGAAGGTGTCGATACCGACCACATCGCCATCCAGGCCCACGTACTTGTGCCAGAAACCGGTGACGCCGGCTTCCACCGCCACGCGCTTGCGTACGGCCTTCGGCAGCACCGACTCGCGATAGTCCGCGTCCTGGCGGTCGAACACGTCGGTGGACGGGATCGACACCACGCGGGTCTTCAACCCCGCGGCATCCAGAACCTGCTTGGCTTCCACCGCCAGCGAAACCTCCGAACCGGTGCCGATCAGGATCACGTCCGGCGTGCCGCCCTCGGCATCGGCCAGCACGTAGCCGCCGCGTTCGATCTGCTTGATCTGGGCGTCGCTGCGCGGCTGGTGCGGCAGGTTCTGGCGGCTGAACACCAGGCAGCTCGGGCCATCCTGGCGGGTGATCGCGGCCTTCCAGCTCACCGCCGACTCCACCGCGTCGCACGGGCGCCACACGTCGTTGTTGGGGATGTAGCGCAGCGAGGCCAGATGCTCCACCGGCTGGTGGGTCGGACCGTCTTCGCCCAGGCCGATCGAGTCATGGGTATAGACGTGGATCGCATGCGCCGGGTTCAGCGCACTCATGCGCACGGCATTGCGCGCGTAGTCGCTGAACACCAGGAAGGTGGCGTCGAACGGGATGAAGCCGCCATGCAGCGCCAGGCCGTTGGCGATCGCGCTCATGCCGAACTCGCGCACGCCGTAGTGCACGTAGTTGGCGCCGGGATCGACCTGCACGACCGACTTGCTGGCCTTCCACTCGGTGAGATTGGACGGTGCCAAGTCGGCCGAGCCGCCCACCAGTTCCGGCAGCAGCGGCGCGAATGCTTCGATCGCCTGCTGCGACGCCTTGCGCGAGGCGATGCTCGGACCTTCCGCGGCCTGCTTGGCGATATAGGCATCCGCCTGTGCGACGAAATCCTCCGGCAGTTCGCCATGCGAACGGCGGCTCAGCTCGGCAGCTTCGGCCGGGTACTGCTTGGCGTACTTGTCGAACGCCTGCTCCCACTCGGCCTGGCGCAGCGTCCCGGCACCGCCGGCACGCCAACCATCGTAGATTTCCTGCGGGATCTCGAACGGGCCATACGGCCAATCCAGCGCCTGGCGCGCGCCGGCCAGTTCGTCCTTGCCCAGCGCCGCGCCATGCGAGGACTCCTTGCCGGCCTTGGTCGGCGCGCCGAAGCCAATGACGGTGCGGCAGCAGATCAGGGTCGGCTTGCCGTCCTCGGCGAGGGCGGCCTCGATCGCGGCCTTGATCGCATCCGGATCATGTCCATCGACGTCGTGCACCACGTGCCAGCCGTAGGCCTCGAACCGCGCCGGGGTGTTGTCCGTGAACCAGCCACCCACTTCACCGTCGATGGAGATGCCGTTGTTGTCCCAGAACGCCACCAGCTTGCCCAGGCCCCAGGTACCGGCCAGCGACGCAGCTTCGTGCGAAATGCCTTCCATCATGCAGCCGTCGCCCATGAACACCCAGGTGCGATGGTCCACGACCTCGTGCTCGGGGCGGTTGTAGCGCTGCGCCAGCAGCTTCTCGGCCAGGGCGAAGCCGACCGCGTTGGCGAAACCCTGCCCGAGCGGACCGGTGGTGGTCTCCACCCCGGGAGTCTCGCTGCGCTCGGGATGGCCCGCGGTTTTGCTGTGCAACTGGCGGAAGTGCTTGAGCTCGTCCAGCGGCAGGTCGTAGCCGGACAGGTGCAGCAGCGCGTACTGCAACATCGAGCCATGCCCGTTGGAGAGCACGAAACGGTCGCGGTTGAACCACTTGGGGTTGTTCGGGTTGTGCCGCAGGAAGTCGTTCCACAGCACTTCGGCGATGTCGGCCATGCCCATCGGCATGCCCGGATGGCCGGAATTGGCGGCTTGCACCGCATCAGCGGCGAGAAAACGAATGGCGTTGGCCAGCTGGCGACGGGTAGGCTGGGTCATGAGCGTCTACAAGAGCGAAGGAGGGTCGCGGCGAGCGCGAGCCCCCATTGTCCCACAGAGCCGGGGATGGGTGATCCGGGATTGGCGAGCACCGTACTCGCCAATGGATCCCGGATGCCGGATTCCCGCGCTTACTTCTCGCCCTTGGCGACCAGCGTACTCAGGGCCAGGTCGCCGGTGACGTTCAGCGCAGTGCGGCACATGTCCAGGAAGTGGTTCACGCCCAGGATCAGGCCGATGCCGACCGGGTTGACCCCGACCATCGCGCAGATCAGCGCCACCACCGGCAGCGAGCCGGACGGCACCCCGGCCGTGCCGATGCCACCGAGAATGCACACCAGCATCACCGTGAACTGCTGCCACAGGCTCAGGTCCACGCCGAAGAACTGCGCCAGGAAGATCACCGTGACGCCCTCGAACAACGCCGTGCCGTTCTGGTTGGCGGTGGCGCCCACGGTCAGCACGAAGCGCGACACCCGCGGCGGCAGGCCCATTTCATCGGCCACGCGCAACGCGGTCGGCAGGGTCGCGTTGCTGGACGCGGTGGAGAACGCCATCATCGTGGCTTCCTGGCTCTGCTTGAAGAACGCCAGCGGCGAATGCCCGGCGAACTTCACCGCCAGGCCGTACGTCACCACCATGTGCAGGCCCAGCGCCAACACCACCACGCCAACGTAGGCGCCCAGGCGGATCAGCAACTCGAAACCGAACAACGCGGCGAGATTGAACATGAAACAGGCCACCGCGTACGGCGCCAGGCGGATCACCAGCCCGATCAAGGTCATCGAGATCTCGAACACACCCTCGATGCCGCGCTTGAGCGTGGCCACCTTCTCGTCCTCGGTCAGCACCATGCCGACGCCGAACATCACCGCGAAGAACATCAGCGACAGGATCGCCCCATTGCTGGAAGCGGCCGCGATGACATTGCTCGGCACGATCGACATCAGCATGTCCATGCCTTGCGGCTGGCCGCCGGAGCTGGCGATGATCTCGCGGCTGCGCTCCACGTTCTCCTGCAACAACTGGTTGGCCAGGGCCACGTCCACGCCGGCACCCGGCTTGAGCACGTTGACCAGCAGCAGCCCCAGCAGCACCGCGATGCCGGACAGCACGATGGTATAGCCAAGGGTCTTCCAGCCCACCCGCCCGAGCGAACGGATATCGCCCATCTCGGCCACGCCGATCACCAGCGCCGAGAACAGCAGCGGCACGATCAGCATGAAGATCAGGTTGAGGAACAACTGCGAGAACGGCGTGGTGACGTAGGTGGTGAACGTCCGCACCCAGCGCGCATCCGAGCCGGCCAGATAGTAGACCGCCAGCCCGAGCAGCAAGCCGAGCGCAAAACCAATCCCCATTTTCCAATGGAGCGGAAGGCCAGGGCGGGAAGCGGCTACTGAATCGGTCACTGATGATGCCTTCGGTATCGGAAACGAAGGCAGGAGCTTAACAAAGCACAACGATGCAGCCACCTACCCGACGAACTACCCTCCCTACCCGCCGCACAAGCGACGCCCGCTCCCGCATGCCCCCAATGCGCGTCTACCGAGCCGAGCGCGGATACAGCGGCGCCAGCTCCGATGGGGCCGCCGCAGCGAGGGAGCGCCACCGCGGGCCGTTGGCGAATGCCACGCGCAGCGCGGCGCGGGCGCCAGCGACATCGCCGTTCCCACCCCAGCGCGCCTGCTGCATGCGCAGCACCGCTGCGCGCTGGGCCGGATCGTCCAGGCGGGCCGTCACCGCATCCAGGTCGGAGACTCCGGCCATGTCGCACAGCAGTTGGGCC
Source organism: Lysobacterales bacterium (assembly GCA_015655035.1). Lineage (GTDB taxonomy): Bacteria > Pseudomonadota > Gammaproteobacteria > Xanthomonadales > Xanthomonadaceae > JAATFS01. The sequence continues at coordinate 12,637 of JAATFS010000359.1, forward strand.
ACTTCGTCGAGCCCGCCGCCGTCCAGGAGCTTGCGCAGATCGGCGGCGCCGGGCACGTGCCCGGCGGACG
>JAATFS010000333.1 GCA_015655035.1 Lysobacterales bacterium
GCTGTCGCAACTGGCGCAGCAGATGCGGCTGTTGTCGGGCAGCTACAACCAGGCGGCGCGTGCCGCCGCGACGCTGTAGTCGCGCCATGCTGCTGGCGCTCTCCGGCATCGCGGTGGTCATCGTCGGCTTCGTGCTGCGGCTCAACCCCCTGCTGGTGGTCGCCAGTGCCGCGCTGGTCACCGGACTCAGCGCCGGACTCGACCTGCCGGCCACGGTGGCGCTGCTGGGCAAGGCGTTTCGCGAAAACCGCTTCATTGCCGTGGTCTGGCTGATCCTGCCGATGATCGGGCTGCTCGAACGCGGCGGCCTGCGCGAGCAGGCCGCGCGCCTGATCACCCGGCTCAAGCGCGTCACCGCCGGGCGCGTGCTGCTGGCCTATTTCCTGCTGCGCCAGGGCACCGCCGCGCTCGGCCTGACCTCGCTCGGTGGCCATGTGCAGATGGTGCGCCCGCTGGTGGCGCCGATGACCGAGGCCGCCGCCGCGCGCACCGTGGCGCTGGACGACACGCTGCGCTACAAGCTGCGCGCGCATGCGGCGGCGGTGGACAACATCGCGATGTTCTTCGGCGAGGACATCTTCATCGCGATCGGCTCGATCCTGCTGATCCTTGGATTCCTGGAGAACTACGGCATCAGCCTGACCCCGGTCAGCGTGGCCCTGCACGCGGTGCCGACCGCCATCGCCGCGCTGCTGGTGCATGGGCTGCGGCTGAAGCTGCTGGACCGCCAGCTTGCGCGGCTGGCGCAACTGCCCCCCGGAGCCGGGCGATGATCCGGCTGGAGCACGTCTACCTGCTGACCGGGCTGATGTTCGCCTGCTTCGCGCTGTCGCATGCGCGCGACCGCGGCAAACCGTCGCGCTGGCGCAACGTGGGGTTCTGGGGGCTGTACGCGCTGGTGTTCGCCGCCGGCTCGTACCTGTCGGACCTGGGCAACGGGGTGATCGTGCTGGTGCTGGCCGCACTGGCCTTGAGCGGCCTCAAGCCCGGCCAAATCGCCACCACCAGTACCGGCGAACGCGAAGCGTCGGCGCAGCGGCTGGGCAACAAGCTGTTCCTTCCGGCACTACTGGTACCGGTATTGACCATCACCGCCACCCTGCTGCTGGGCGATGGCCAGTTTGCCGGCCGGCAATGGGTAGAGCCCAGGCAAGTGACCGTGGTCGCGCTGGGACTGGCCGCGATCGTGGGCTACATCGCCGCAATCCGGCTGAGCCGGCCGAAGCCGGCGGCAATGTTCGACGAAGGCCGGCGCCTGGCCGACTCGGTGGGCTGGGCGATGCTGCTGCCGCAGATGCTGGCCGCCCTGGGCGCACTGTTCGCGCTGGCCGGTGCCGGTGAAGCGGTGTCCTCGCTGGTCACTCGCGTCATGCCGATCCAGGACGCCGGCACTGCGGTCGTGGTCTATTGCGTGGGCATGGCCCTGTTCACGGTGCTGATGGGCAATGCCTTTGCCGCGTTCCCGGTGATGACCGCCGGCATCGGCCTGCCGCTGGTGATCCAGCGCTTCGGCGGCGACCCGGCGGCGGTGTGCGCGATCGGCATGCTGTGCGGCTTCTGCGGCACGCTGATGACGCCGATGGCGGCCAACTTCAACCTGGTACCCGTCGCCGTGCTCGAACTGCCGGACCGCTACCACGTCATCAAGACCCAGCTGCCGACGGCATTGATCCTGCTGCTGATCAACATCGTGTTGATGCTGCTGTTCGGTTTTTAGCCTGCCGCCGCCCCGAGAAGAATCCTGCCGATGACCCTGCCCCTGCCCTCCATCCCGTACGCCCAGCTCGCGCGGATCGCGCTGTCGCATGTGCAGCGCGAATATCCGCACAAGGCCGACCACGTCATGGGGGGCGACGGCGATAGCTACCGTCCGCGCGCGATGCACCCGATCTTCTACGGCAGCTTCGACTGGCATAGCTGCGTGCATGGCTATTGGTTGCTGGCACGGGTGCGCCGCCAGCTGGCAGGCACGCCCGAGGCCGAGGCGATCGCGCGCCTGTTCGAGCAGCAGTTCAGCGACACCAACGTGGCCGGCGAATGCGCCTACCTGGACCGCCCGGACAGCCGCGGCTTCGAGCGCCCCTACGGCTGGGCGTGGTTGCTGCGGCTCGCCGCCGAGCTGGCCGCCGATCCCGATCCGGCCGCCGCACGCTGGTCGCAGCGGCTGCACCCCCTGGCGCAGGCCTTTGCCGCGCGCTTCAAGGCGCACCTGCCCGCCCTGACCTACCCGATCCGCGTCGGTACCCATTTCAATACCGCCTTCGCGCTGCGGCTGGCGCACGACTACGCCACCCAGGTCGACGACGCCGAGCTGGCGCAATTGATCGCGGTGCGGGCGCGCCACTGGTTCGGCAACGACCGCGATGCCGGTCACTTCGAACCCGGTGGCGACGACTTCCTGTCCTCGGCATTGACCGTGGCGCAGTTGCTGGCGCGGCTGTTGCCGGCCGACGACTTCGCCGCCTGGCTGCGGCAATGCCTGCCTTCCCTTGAACGCGGCGAGCCGGCCGCGCTGTTCCAGCCGGCGGTGGTCAGCGACCGCAGCGACGGCAAGATCGCTCACCTAGACGGATTGAACCTGAGCCGCGCCTGGGCCTGGTTCGAGCTGGCCCGGGTCGCCGACGAGGGCCTGCGTACTTCGCTGCTCGCCACCGGCCAGGCCCATCTCGATGCCGCGTTCCAACACATCAGCGGCGACTACATGGGCGAGCATTGGCTCGCCACCTACGCGCTGCTGGCATTGGAAGCTGCCCATGCGCTCGCCCCGGACCGCGCCTGAGCGCAGTCCGGATCGCCACTCCCATTTTTCCGCCGACCATGACCCACCACACGCTAGTCACGCTTTCCCTGGACGAGGCCGCCGAACTGGTCTCGCGGATCCTGCGCCATGCCGGCTTTGCCGAAGCGCATGTGCGCCCCCTCACCGCCACGCTGGTCGCCGGCGAACGTGACGGCTGTGCCTCGCACGGGCTGTACCGCACCCTGGGGTGCGTGGCGACGCTGCGCAACGGCAAGGTGGTCGGCGACGCCGAGCCGGTAGTGCGCGACCAGGCGCCCGGCATCGTCCGCGTCGATGCGGCCGGCGGCTTTTCGCTGCTGGCATTCGAGCGCGGCCTACCGCAGCTGATCGACAAGGCCCGCGGCATCGGCATCGCCGCGTTGGCGATCAACCACTGCGTGCACTTCTCCGCGCTGTGGCCGGAGATCGAGCGCGTCACCGAGGCCGGGCTGGTCGCATTGATCTGCAATCCCAGCCATGCCTGGGTCATCCCGGCCGGCGGCAGCAC
>JAATFS010000292.1 GCA_015655035.1 Lysobacterales bacterium
CCGCATGCGCGTACCGCGCCGCTTCCGCGCCCACGCCGAGGTAGCCGCCACTGCCGCGCAACCGTTGGGCGAAACCACCGCCGCCGCACTGGAAACCCAGGTACGCGCGCTGCGCGGCGACAACGCCTGATTCCGCCGCTCTAGCGCAGCGCCGCCGCGCAGGCCCCAGTGGGCGCGACTTCAATCCTGCCGTCCAGCGCACCCCTCGTCGTGTTGGAACCCATCGCCATGACCGCTTCACACCGCTCCATTGCACCCGCCCCGTGCCTTGGCGTATGAAGGAAACACCACGGGGAAATCCAGCACATCGCCGCGCACCGCCTGCTCCTGTCCACAAGGCGAGGCGGTGTTGCAACCCCGTACCTGCCACCACCAAGGAGCAACCTCATGAGCGCAATACCGCCGCCCCTGATCCAATCACCCCAGGTTCCCATCCCCAACCATCTCGCCTGGGCAATCATCTCCACCATCCTGGCCGCCTGCCTGTGCTGCCCGCTGGGCCTGATCGGCATCGTGGCCATCGTGTTCTCGACCAAGGTCAACACCTTGCTCAACCAAGGCGACATCAACGGCGCGCAACGCGCATCGGCCACCGCCAAGACCTGGTGCTGGGTCGCCACCGCCCTGGCCATTATCGGCCTGCTGCTCAACATCGCGATTTTCGCCAGCGGCGGCGCCGAGACCTACCTGCAAATGATCCAGCAATACCAGTAGCCGCTTGCCTCGGATGAACCGCCCACGCTGGTTGAAGATCACCGCACTGGCATCGGCCGCACTCGCGGCCGGCGCTGGTGTATGGGTACTACGGCACTACGACCCCAACGCCGTCCACAATCCCTTCCCACCGTGCATGTTCTACGCGATCACCGGCCACTATTGCATCGGCTGCGGCCTAACCCGCGCCATGCATGCACTGGTTCACGGCGACCTACCGCGCGCATTCTCGATGAACCCCCTCGCGGTCGTCGTGCTGCCACTGATCCCCCTGATGATCGCCTGGTCCGCCGGCTGGCAACCCCGCAGCCTGCGCCCCTTGATGCGCTGGGTACTGGAACCCAGGCTCTGGCTGCTGCTACTGCCCGGCTTCTGGATTGCCCGCAACCTACCCTGGTCCCCCTTCACCCTACTAGCCCCCGGCTGACAGCACCCGCACCACCCAAGCCCTGCCGTCGCTGTTAGCTCTTGCTCTTGATCGTGCTCTCGACCTACCTCGCCCTCAAAGCGAGCCGAGCACCGCAGGTGGAGGTGCCCGAAGAGGCGCCCTGTTTGAACGAAGTGAGTTTGGGCGCCGTCCCGGAAAACGGGATAAATGCCACTTCCGCCGAGGAGCGCAGGGGACCGGTGCGGCTTCATCGCACCGGCTCGCGTCGGGCGAAAGCGCTTTTGGTTGCTTTTGGCTAGACAAAAGCGACGCGCGCCGACAGGCGCGAAAGCCCTTGATCTTGATCTTGGTGTCGCGTCTCAGCTGCAGCTGAAGCAGTAAAACGCCACCCCACCAAAAAGCCCACCAACGGCCCAAACCCGCTACCGCACCCACCCTCCAATCACCAACAACGCCAACAACGCCATCCACAACAACAACACCCGCCACACCAGACTCATCGCATCGCGCACCTCCGGCAACCGGCGCCACACCGGCACCAGGCCTGCAGCCGTGTACTCGTGCGCCTCCTCGCGCAACTCCGCCTGCACACTCGCACGCGCCACCGCACGCAGGAATACCGGCTCCAGCGCCCACTGGCTCCCATGCGCCTCACGCCACGCCCGCACCACCGCATCGAAATTGCCCGCCAGCGCCATCGACAACGTCATCAACTGCGCCACCGGCCACTCCAGCAACGCCAACAGCCTGCGCGTCCCGCGCGCATTGGCCGGCGGCAACAACGCCGACTGCGGTCCCTCCGCCGCCAGCGCGGTCAGGCGATACAGCACCGCCCCGAATGGCCCCAGCAGCAGGAACCAGAACAGCACCGCGAACCAGCGCCGCAGGCCATTCACCACCACGGCCTCCACCAACGAATGCGTGTCCTGGTACACGCTGCCGCCGGCCGCCTGCAAGTGACCGATCGCCAGTTGCCGCGCCGGGACGTCCTCGGCATCGATCACCGCCTCCACATCACGATCCAGATCGCGCGGGCCCCAGGTCCAGGCCAGCACCACGACCCCCAGGAGCAGCGACAACAAGCCGTGCCAGACGTCCGCGAAGGCCCATTGCAGCAGTACCACCAGCAGCAGCGGTGGAAGCAACGCCAGCGCGAAGCCATAGCGGCCACGCCAGACGCCGCGCTCGCCGGCATGACTGTCCAGCCGGCGCAGCCATTCGCTGAACCATCCAAAGCGGCGCAGCGATGCGACCAGTGACGGGACAATATGGCCCAGCACCAGTGCAACGATCACGGCAACCAACGTAGTAAACATAGGCAGAGCCTCCTGGCCCGATTCTAGCCGAGCAAATGCTTCGGCCATGTCTACGGGCCGAAGCCCGCCTCCTGCATGCGCCAGCGGCTACCCGCGATACCAGTGCTCGATCAACGAACGCGCGATCGAGATCGGAGGCGGCAAGCCGATGCCAAGGCCGTCATCGACGGCGTCGCGCTGCATGGCCGCGCCCACCTCGGCACGGCTGAACCAGCGTGCGTCCTCCAGCTCGGCGCTGACGCACGGCTGTTCCGACGCCGCCGCGCGCGCCTGGAACCCCAGCATCAACGCTCCGGGAAACGGCCACGGCTGCGAGCCCAGGTAGCTGCACCCATCCACCCGGACCCCCGTTTCCTCCAGCACCTCGCGGGCCACGGTCTGTTCCAGCGACTCCCCCGGCTCGACGAAGCCGGCGATCACCGAATATCGCCGTGGCACCCAGTTCGCCTGGCGTCCCAGCAACAGCCGCTCACCGTCGCTGACGGCCACGATGATCGCCGGATCCACGCGCGGGTAATGATCGGTGCCGCATTGATCGCAATGGCCGATGAAACCGGCGCGGCGAAACGCCACCGCGCCTCCGCATACGCCGCAAAACCGCGTGCGCGCCTGCCAATAGGACATACCGCGCGCATAGGCGAACGCGGTCGCTACCGGGGTCTCCCAGTCCGTGGCCGCCTGGCGCAGGTCGACCCGCCGCGGCGCGTCGACCACCACCCTCGAGGCATCGACGCAGAACCAGCCAATCGCCCCCTGCACTCCCAGGAAGATCGCGGTACCGGGACCTCCACCCAGCCCGGCGCCGCTCAACAGCAGCGGCAGTCCCTGGGCATCGGCGAACGCATTGCCACTTTCATCCAGCACCAGCACGCGGGCGTCCTGCCAGAGCCGGGCAATGGCGTCGTGATCGTCGCGTAGCGCATCGGCACGGTCGAGCGGCTCGCCAGTGAAGGCGAATCCGGAAAAAACAGGTTTGGCATTCAACATCGGCAAGATCCTGCAGCCAGTCGACGCTCACCGCAACCGCGCATGCGCCATCGATCCGTACCCGAGGCGCCGGTCAACGTCGCGGAGACGGCACCCTCGCCGCCTGTGTCAGACGCTGAAGCTGCTGCCGCAGCCGCAAGTGGTCTTGGCGTTGGGATTGCGGATCACGAACTGCGCGCCGGTCAGGCTCTCGGTGTAGTCCACCTCGGCCCCCATCAGGTACTGCAGGCTGAGCGGATCCACCAGCAGCGTCACCCCGTCGGTGTCCACCGACACATCGTCCTCGGCCCGGTTCTCATCGAACTCGAAGCCGTACTGGAAGCCGGAACATCCACCGCCCTGGATATACACGCGCAGGGCGAGGTCCGCATTGCCTTCTTCCTGGATCAGTGCGCGCACCTTCGCCGCCGCCGACCCGGTGAAATTCAGTGGCCGGTCGATCGACTGGTAGTTGGGCGCCGGGGCGGCCGAGGGAAGCGAAACGAGCGTACTCATGCCGTCAGCATGGGGGCGGGCGCGCCGCGAATCAAGCGCCCAGCGCCGCCGGTTCCGCTTCGTTCACCGCCGCCTGCAGCCCCGGCGACGGCAGCGCCGCGATCGCGGCGGCATGGATCAAGCGGCCGGTCAGCTGGGCGCCCGCGCTCATCTGCACCACCTGGTAATGCACGTTGCCCTGCACCCGGGCGTTGGCCGCCAGTTCCACCCGCTCGGCCGCATGCACGTCCCCATTCAGCTGGCCGTTGATGATCACCACCGGCGCGTGCACTTCGCCTTCGATGCAGCCGTTCTCGGACACCGTGAGCGTGGCCGCGCTGCCGCTTTCGGCGGTGACCTTGCCCAGGATCCGCCCTTCCACGTACAGGCCGCCACTGAACTCCAGGTCGCCCCGGATCACCACCTGCTGCCCGATCAATGTGTCGACCACGGTCTGGCTTCCCCGGCCGGACTTGCTTCCAAACATGTCATCCCCCTGTGCCGTTGCCGGCGAGTTTCCAATCGAACACCTGGCTGACAGGCGCCCCATCCCCTGTCAGGGAGACTCGCACACGCTGCGGGGTAAAATCCTGGGGCAGGATCACGCTACCGCCCAACTGCTGGAAATAGCGGAACGAATAGGGTTGCCCGGGCGCCTTGGGCAGCTGGTGCAGTTCGTCCCAGCCGACCGTGGTCAGCTTGCCCGCGCGCACACCCTCTACCGAGAAGCGCAGCTGCCCCTGGCTGATCGCGCCGCGATTGAGATTTTGCGTCAGTACCGCGGTATAGCTCCAACTGCCGCCGGCTTCCGGCGAGAACTCGATCGAATGCGCATCCAGGCTCTTGCGCGGGCCAGTGGCGCCCACCAGCCGCTCGTAGAACGCTACGTCGGCACGCAGCGCGGCGATCTGCTCGTCGCGCTCGGCCAGCGAGGCCTGGATCTCGTTGTTGGCGGCGCGGCTGATCTTGTCCGAGACCATCAGGTTGATCTGCCGTTGCTTCAGCGCCTCCAACTCGCGCAGCTGGCTGGCCTGCACCTGACGCGATTGCTTAAGCGCCGCTTCCAGGTCGCCCAACCCTGGGACTGCCGCGCGGCTGGCGAGCAGCCACACGCCAAGTAGCGAGGCCAGCCACAGCACGATCAGCACCGCCCAGGCCCAGCGCAAGAAGGGACGGGAAGTCCGTTGTACGACCTGGAAACGCGGCGTTGGAGTAGGTTGATTCATGATGCTGGACGGCACCGACCGCTGGCGACCGGCGCAGGGTCCTCGTAGGGGTGTCAGCCCGATAGTGTATGCCAGCGTACCCGGCAGCCCGGACGGGCTGGAATCGATCTCGGCCATGCCCGATAGTCTGCAGTCATTCTTCTGCCTGGATCGCAGTCATGAGCGAAGCCCACATTTTCGTGGTCGGCATTCTGCTGGCGTGGTTGGCCGGCATCCGCGTCTATCTGACCGTGTTCGGCGTCGGCCTGGCCGGCGCGCTGGGCTGGCTGGACCTGCCGCCGGCACTGCAGGTCACCGAGTCATGGTGGGTACTCGGCACGTCCGGTGCGCTGGCGGTGGCCGAATTCTTCGCCGACAAGATCCCAGGCGTCGATTCGGCCTGGGACCTGTTGCAGACCCTGGCGCGGGTGCCGGCCGGCGCGTTTCTGGCCGCCGCCGCGTTGTCGCCCGACGGCGACCTGTCCAACGGCACGATGCTGGCGGGCGCCGGCGTGGCGCTGACCAGCCATCTGCTCAAATCCGGCAGCCGAGCCTTGCTCAATACTTCGCCCGAGCCGGCCAGCAACTGGGTGGCCTCGCTGGCCGAAGACACCATGGTCACCGGCACGCTGGCACTGGCGCTCGCACACCCCTGGCTGGCACTGAGCGTGGCGCTTGGGACCAGCCTGATCGGCGCGCTGCTGGTGTGGTACATCTGGCGGCTGATGTGGCGGGGCATGCGCCGCCTGGTGGCGCCGCCGCGCGATACCGCAACCGCCCCGTCCGGGTCCGCCCTGCCATGATCGCGCTGCGTGGAGGCCGTCGCCGGCCTGCGCGCGGATAACCACCGCGGCCGGCTGTCGCAGCCGCCCGCCCGTGGACTCGACTCAGTCGTCCAGCTTGGTCAGCAGATAGTTCGGCTCGCCGATGCGCGCCACCAGATCCAGCTGGGTCTCCAGCCAGTCGATGTGCTCTTCCTCCGAATCGAGGATATCGACGAACAGCTGGCGGCTGACGTAGTCCTGCACGGTTTCCGCGTAGGCAACGGCCTCGCGCAGCACCGCCACCGCCTCGCGCTCCAGCGCCAGGTCGCAGCGGAACATCTCGGTGGGATTCTCGCCAATGCGCAGCTTGCCCAGCGCCTGGAAGTTCGGCAGTCCCTCGAGGAACAAGATGCGATCGGACAGCTTGTCCGCATGCTTCATCTCGTCGATGGATTCCTTGTACTCATGCTCAGCCAGTTCCTTCAGCCCCCAGTTCTTCAGCATCTTGGCGTGCAGGAAGTACTGGTTGATCGCAGTGAGTTCGTTGTAGAGAACCTTGTTGAGGTACTCGATGACCTGGGTATCGCCCTTCATGCGATGTCTCCGACAGTGAGCCGGGGCGAACTCTAGCGTGTCGGCGCGCGCGATGAAGGAACGCGAATCGTGCTCATTTTGCCTACGGCTTCTCGCAGGTGCCGGCAGCCGCCGGGAAGGGCTCGGGAGCAGGCGTGGCCCACCGAAACCGGCCGCGCGTGTCAACCTCGTGACGTGGCCGCAGCGACCGGGCGCGCAGACGCTGTCCAAGGCGAAGCGCGCGTCTCAGGCGGCGCTGGCCAGTCCGAGCAGCGGCAGCGGGAAGTCGTGCACGGCGCGCGCCTGCGACAACAAATCCGAGGCCATGTCCAGGCAGGAACCGCAGTTGGAACCGCAGCCGGTGCGCATGGTCAGCTCGGCCACGCTGTTACAGCCATTGGCGGCGGCTTCGCGAATCTGATGGTCGGTGACCCCGTTGCAAATGCAGACGTACACGGTATCGATCGAGGCTGGCAATCCGGAACAGGATCGAGACCGATTGCACCCTAAACGCGAATAGTTGTCAATTCCAACAATTAATCATTACCAACGCTGGACGATCGAGGCCCACCCCGCTTGTGCGAACGCTTGCGCGGCCGGTCGTGGCCGGCGGCCGAGCTGCCTGGCAACCACGCCTCCAGCGCACGCTCGGGCATCGCCCCAACCGCCTGGCCGGCAATGTCCTGCGCCAGTGGCGCAAGGTGGCGCAGCGCGCGCGCATAGACGCCCCGCTTGAACATCACCACATGCTCGACCGGGTACCAGAAATCCACCCAGCGCCAGTGGTCGAACTCCGGGGTATCGGTGTGGTCCAGCTTGAGGTGCGTTTCTTCACCGGTGAAGCGCAGCAGGAACCACACCTGCTTCTGGCCGATGCATACCTGGCGTTCGTTACGGCGTACCGCGCGGCTGGGCAGGCGATAGCGCAGCCAGCCAGGCGTTGCTCCGAGCAATTGCACATGCTCAGGCAACAGCCCGGTCTCCTCACGCAACTCACGGTACATGGCCTCGACCGGGGTCTCGTCGGTATTCATGCCGCCCTGCGGGAATTGCCAGCCGTCCCGGCGTATCCTGCGCGCCCAAAACACCTGGCCATCCTGCCGCATCAGCACGATGCCGACATTCGGTCGATAGCCGTCCGGATCGATCACGATGCGGACTCCTGAAAATCTACTGTGATGGACTCTGCCACGGCAGCGCCCGGCTCACAAGCGCGAATGAAACAGCTTGACAGCCTGCCTCGACATCGTGAAAATTAGCGGTTCCCTAGGCTATGTAGCTCAGCCGGTTAGAGCACAGCACTCATAATGCTGGGGTCGGTGGTTCGAGTCCACCCATAGCCACCAAGGTTTTCAGTACGCCGCAAGCGTGCGACAATGTTGGACCAACAATTTATTGCCCCGTCGCCAAGCGGTAAGGCACCTGACTCTGACTCAGGCATTCGGTGGTTCGAATCCATCCGGGGCAGCCAATACAAGCAAAAGGCCCGATCGAAAGATCGGGCCTTTTGCTTTGCGTCGCCCCCGAAACAGGGCGCACTGCGAAGAGGCGGCATCCCCGCACGTGCGCCGCCGAATATGCGACCCCATGAACGACGAAAGCCCGGCCGAGGCCGGGCTTTCGGACGGCAGGCCGAAGCCTGCCAACCAGCGCGCGATGGATCAGCGCTTGGAGAACTGCGTCGCGCGGCGAGCCTTGTGCAGACCGACCTTCTTACGCTCGACTTCACGAGCATCGCGAGTCATGAAGCCAGCCTTGCGCAGCTCGGACTTCAGGGTCTCGTCGTACTCGACCAGGGCGCGGGCGATGCCCAGACGGATCGCACCGGCCTGGCCGGTGGTGCCGCCGCCGATGGCGGTAACGGTGATGTCGAAGCTTTCGGTGTTCTTGGTCAGCTCGAGCGGCTGGCGCACGATCATGCGCGCAGTCTCACGACCGAAGAACTCGTCCAGCGGACGGCCGTTGACGGAGATGTTGCCCGAACCCTTGCGCAGGAACACGCGAGCGGTGGAGGACTTGCGGCGGCCAGTGCCGTAGTTTTGCGTGATAGCCATGATTTAGATATCCAGAACTTGCGGCTGCTGAGCGGCGTGGGGGTGCTCGGAACCCGAGTACACCTTGAGCTTGCGGTACATTGCGCGGCCCAGCGGGCCCTTCGGCAACATGCCCTTGACGGCGATCTCGATGACGCGTTCCGGGTGGCGCTCCAGCGCCTGGGCCAGGGACTCGGTCTTCAGGTTGCCGATGTAGCCGGTGAAGCGGTGATACTTCTTGTCCTGCAGCTTCTTGCCGGTCACCACGATCTTCTCGGCATTGATCACCACCAGGTAATCGCCGGTATCGACGTGAGGAGTATAGATTGGCTTGTGCTTGCCACGCAGGCGGCGAGCCAGTTCGGTGGAGAGGCGGCCGAGCGTCTTGCCGGCGGCGTCTACGAGATACCAGTCACGCTGGACGGTCTCGGACTTTGCGGTGAACGTAGTCATTGAGAGAACTCTGTTAAGTGGTCGGGCTGATTCCCGCGATGGACCGCTGGAACTTCGCCGCGCGTTGTGAAAGTGACACGAAAGACGCGGGATTGTACGGGGGATATCGACAACACGCAAGTCCGGCCACCGCCGGGCGCATAACCGGCGCGGCAGGTGGTTGGCAGGCCCGCGACCGGGGGCGAGAATCGCCGTATGAATCCCATTCCCTACGCCCAAGCGCCCGCGCCTCGTCAGTACAGCCGGCTGGACCGACTGCTGGTGGAAACCGAGCGCGCGCTGGAAACCGTCTTCGGCAATCCGCCAGCGCTGCGCGCCAACCCGGCCGACGCCACTCCCGACGCCGCGCTGGACACTGGCGAACGCCGCCATGCCGCTGGCCTGATGCGGATCAATCACGTCGGCGAGATCTGCGCGCAGGGGCTGTACTTCGGCCAGGCCGCAGTGGCCGACGACGAGGCCACCCGCGATCACCTGCTGGACGCCGCGCAGGAGGAAACCGATCACCTGGCCTGGTGCGCGGAACGGCTGCGCGAACTCGACAGCCGCCCCAGCCTGTTCAACCCACTGTGGTACGTCGGCAGCTATGCGCTGGGCACGTTCGCCGGGCTGGCTGGCGATCCGTGGAGCCTGGGTTTCGTGGTGGAGACCGAGCGCCAGGTGGAGGCGCATCTGGACGAGCACCTGGAAACACTGCCACCCACCGACCAGCGCAGCCGCCAGATACTGCGGGTGATGAAGGCCGACGAGGCGCGCCATGCCGACCACGCCGAGCAGGCCGGCGCGCGTATCCTGCCACCGCCGATTCCCGGCGCGATGGCGCTGGCGTCGCGGTTGATGAAGGCGGTTGCTTATCGGGTGTGAGTGCGGTTTACGCTGCCCTCCTCCACCCTGCGGGCACCCTCTCCCCGCAAGCGGGAGAAAGAAGGCCTATCAGCAACCTAGCGTTCGGCCATGTAGCGCCGCCAGCTACCCAGGTCGGTGATGTCCTTGGCACCGGCCTCGGCATAGCCTTCGCAGACGAAGCCGCAGACCCAGCGGCCGTCGGCCAGTTCGACCTTGCCGATCCCCAGCGGCGCCGGGATCCCGGCCACGAAGCTGCCGAACTCGGCCGCCGGCACCGACCATATCTCCATCTCGATCGCAGCGCCGCGCTCCAGGTCGCGGATCATCCCCGGCCGGAACGGCGGCCCTCCCGCCAGCGCCAGCAAACGATAGCTGGCTGCACTGCGGACACTGGCCACTCGCCAGGCGCCTCGCGTGGTCAGCTGCGGGTTCAAGGGCATGCCCGACAGGTGTGCACCGCAGACCGCGACCTCGATCTGCCCGGGGGCAGCCGGTGCCGGCAAGGGGATGCCACGGCGTGCGCTGCGCGGGTCCGGCGCCGGGCTCGCGGCCAGCGCATCCTGGGCCAGGCCCAGCAGGTACGCATCCGACCAGGCCGGGCCGATCAAGGTGGTGCCGAACGGCCGCCCGGCGGCGGTGTAGCCGCTGGGTACCGCGATCGCGGCCAGGTCGAGCAAATTGACGAAGTTGGTGTAGTGGCCCAGGCGGCTATTGAGCCGCAGCGGATCGGCCTGGACCTCGTCGATCCGGTAGTGCGTGGGCGCGGTCGGCACCAGCAGTGCATCCAGGCCTGCCATCAGTTCCTCGCCACGGCGCTTGAGCGCCTGCAACTGGTAGAACGCCTCGAAGGTCTGCGCCGCATCGAACCCGCGCGCCGGTTCGACGATGCGTTGGATCACCGGCAACAGCGCATCGGGCTGGCGCTGCAACAGCTCGCGCACCACCAGGAAGCGTTCGGCCACCCATGGCCCTTCGTACAGCAGGCGCGCGGCATCCAGCAGCGGCGCGATATCGGTGTCGATCAGCTCCGCGCCACGCGCGGCCCATTCGTCGAGTACGCGCTGGTACTGCCGCGCGTATTCGGCGTCGCCATAGAACTGGCGCTGCGCCGGCAGCGGCACCCCGATCCTCGGGGCGACCGAACGCCCGGCCAGGTCGCGGCCGCTACGCGAGTAAGGGTCCTCCGGATCGAAACCATCCAATACCTGCATCACGGTGCGCGCGTCGTCCGGATGCAGCGCGAACAGCGAGGGGCAATCCAGCGAGCGGCACGCCGGCACCACGCCATGGGTGGACCAGCGGCCACGGCTGGGCTTGATCCCCAGAAGGTCGTTGAAGCCGGCCGGGACCCGGCCGGAACCAGCGGTGTCGGTACCCAGCGAAAAGCTGACTTCTCCCAGCGCCAACGCCACCGCCGAACCGGAACTGGACCCGCCGCTGACGTAGTCCGGATCGAACGCGTTGCGTGCCGCCCCCCAGGGCGAACGCACCCCGACCAGACCGGTGGCGAACTGGTCCAGGTTGGTCTTACCCAGCGGGATCGCGCCTGCGGCGAGCAAGCGCTCGACCACCGTGGCACTGCGCGACGGAACGTAGCGGAAGGCTTCGCATCCGGCAGTGGTCGGGATCCCGGCCAGGTCGAAATTGTCCTTGATCGCGAATGGCACACCGTACAACGGCAGGTCGTCGGGGCCATGGCCCTCCAGCGCGCGCAGATAGGGCGCGAGCTCGGCCTCGTCCAGCACATGGATCCAGGCGTTGTGGTCGGCGTGGGCAGCAATGCGCTCGCGCAATTGCGCCACCAGCGCCGTCGGGGTCAGCGTGCCGGCACGGTAGCCGGCATGCAGGGCATCTATCGTCAATTCCATCGTCATTCCTCTACTGCCAGCACGACCAGCACCTGCCCGGGGGCAACTTCCTGCCCGGGCCCGCATTGCACGCCACGCACCACGCCTGGGCGTGGCGCATGGATCTCGATTTCCATCTTCATCGACTCGACGATCGCGACCGCCTCGCCCGCTGCTACCGTCTGTCCGGGCTCCACCAGCACTTTCCATAAGCTGCCCGGCACCGAACTGACCACCGCACGCTCATCGGCGGCCAGTTGCAGCGGCGGCGGCGGTTCCGGCTCGACAGCCCTGGCTACGTCCTGCCCGGCGGCGGCCCAGCGCGCACGCTCGTCCTCGAATGCGGCCTGCTGCCGCGCCTTGAACGCGGCGATGCCGTCGCCGTTGGCAGCCAGGAACGCGCGGTAGTCGCGCAGGCGAAAGGTCTGCGGCTCGATCCGCAGCTGATAGCGGCCGCGCGGGAAGTCCTCGCGGATCTGCTGCAATTCCGCGTGCGAGACCGGGAAGAACCGCAACTGGTCGAAGAACCGCAGCAACCAGGGCTTGCCCTCGGTGAATTCCGCGGTGCGGTTCCAGGCGTTCCACATCTGCAAGGTCCGGCCGACGAACTGGTAGCCGCCCGGACCTTCCATGCCGTACACGCACAGGTAGGCGCCGCCGATACCCACCGCGTTCTCCGGGGTCCAGGTGCGGGCGGGGTTGTACTTGGTGGTGACAAGGCGATGGCGCGGGTCCAATGGCGTGGCCACCGGCGCGCCGAGGTAGACGTCGCCCAGACCCATCACCATGTAGCTGGCATCGAAGAAGATCCGCCGTACCTCGTCGATGCTGTCCAGCCCGTTGATGCGGCGAATGAACTCCAGGTTGCTCGGGCACCACGGTGCATCCGGGCGCACTGTCTGCATGTACTTGTCGATCGCCAGGCGGCAGGCCTCGTCGTCCCAGGACACCGGCAAATGGACGATGCGGGTCGGCAGCTCCATGTCGTCGATCGCCGGCAGCTGCCGTTCGGCCTCGCGCAGCAGCTCGAGCACGCGCTGCTGCGGTAATGCCTGGTTGTCGTAGTGCACCTGCAACGAGCGGATGCCCGGCGTCAGCTCGCGCAGGCCCGGAATGCACCGCGCCTGCAACCAGGTCATCAGCGCGTGCGCGCGGAAGCGCAGCTCCAGGTCGAGTACCTGCTCCCCATATTCGACCAGGATGTTGTCCTCGCCGGAAGGGCGGTACACCACCGGCACGGCCACATCGTCGATCCGCGCCAACACCGGACTGGGCGGCAGCACCGACAACGCGCGCACCGCCTCCGGCTGCCGCTGCAACTGCGCCACCCAGCGCTGCTGCGCACGTTCCAGCGCATCGGCATCGGCCACCGCCACCGCGACGAAGCGCAGCCGGTCGCCCGCGCGCAGCTGGCCCAACTGCCACAGGTCGGCCTTGACGATGGTGACCGGACAGGCGAAGCCGCCCAGGCTGGGGCCATCCGGCCCCAGGATCACCGGCATGTCGCCGGTGAAGTCCACCGCGCCGACCGCATAGGCATTGTCGTGCAGGTTGGACGGATGCAAGCCGGCCTCGCCACCGTCGCGACGCGCCCAGGCCGGCTTGGGGCCGATCAGGCGCACGCCGGTGCGGCTGGAGTTGTAGTGAACTTCCCAGGCCGTGGCGAAGAACGTGTCGATGTCGTCCTGGGTGAAGAAATCCGGGGCGCCGTGCGGACCGTAGATCACCCGGAAGGTCCAGTCGTTTGCATAGGTGGGCACGGCGGTGGCCGCCAGCGGCGCGGTCGCGACCGCTGCCGTCGGCGCGGCGCCGACATGCAGCACGTCGCCCGGTTGCAGCGTGCGCCCGCCATGGCCGCCGAAGTGGCCCAGGGTGAAGGTGCTGGCGCTGCCGAGGTAATCGGGCACATCCAGCCCGCCGCGCACGCACAGGTAGGCGCGCGTGCCCGCGCCGCGCACTGCGCCGAAGGCCAGCACCGCGCCCGCCGGGACCGCCACCGCTTGCCAGTACCGCAGCGGCTCGCCATCCAGCGTCGGCGCCAGATCGGCACCGGCCAGGGCGATCGTGGCCGCCTCGCGGAAGCGCAGGCTGGCGCCGGTCAGCGTCATCTCCAATGCGGGCGCGCCCTCGTCGTTGCCGAGCAGGCGGTTGCCCAGGCGCAGCGCCAGGCTGTCGAACGGTCCCGACGGCGGCACGCCCACGTCCCAGTAGCCGATGCGCCCCGGCCAATCCTGCACGCTGCTCTGGGTACCAGCCTCCAGCACTTCGATACCGCGAGCGAGATAGGCGAAGTGGTTCAGGTCGGCGGTGCTCTGCCGGCCCTCGACGAACACCGGCGCTGCCAGCACCTGCCGCAGGTAGTCCAGGTTGGTCTCGATACCGTCCACGCGGGTATCGGCCAGCATCGCCAACAGTCGCTGGCGTGCCTGCTCGCGGTCCTGTCCGTGCGCGATCAGCTTGGCCAGCATCGGATCGTAGTACGGCGAGACTTCGGTTCCGGTCTCCACCCAGGTATCGCAGCGGCCTTCAGCGGGGAACTGTGCACGGGTAATGCGCCCGGCCACCGGGCGGAACTTCAGCGCCGGATCCTCGGCGTAGACCCGCACCTGGATCGCATGGCCCGTTGGCGCATAGCGGAAGCCGTCGAGGAACCCACGCTCGCCGGCCGCCGCACGCACCATCCATTCCACCAGATCCACGCCGGTCGTCTGTTCGGTGACCCCGTGCTCGACCTGCAAGCGGGTATTGACCTCCAGGAAATAGAAGCGCTGCTCCTTGTCGTCGTAGATGTATTCCACCGTGCCGGCCGAGCGGTAACCCACCACCTCGCCCAGCCGCACCGCCGTCGCCCACATCGCCTCGCGCAGCGGCTGCGGCAGGTTCGGCGCCGGGGTTTCCTCCACCACTTTCTGGTTGCGCCGCTGCAACGAGCAATCGCGCTCGCCCACCGCGACCACGCGGCCGGCGCCATCGCCGAAGATCTGCACCTCGATATGGCGCGCGCGCTCGACCAGCTTTTCCAGGAACAGGCCATCGTTGCCGAAGTTGTTCTGCGACAGCCGCTGCACCGAGGCATAGGCCTGCTCCAGTTCGTCCGGCGCATGGCAGCGCTGCATGCCGATGCCGCCACCGCCGGCGGTGCTCTTGAGCATGACCGGATAGCCGATGCGCGCGGCCTCGGCCAGCGCCTGCTGAGGACCGTCCAGCAAGCCGGAGCCCGGCAGCATCGGCACGCCGCTGCGCTCGGCCAGCTCGCGCGCGCGGTGCTTGAGCCCGAACGCGCGGATCTGCTCGGAGGTCGGGCCGATGAAGACGATTCCCTCCTCCTGGCAAGCCGCCGCGAACTCGAGGTTTTCGCTGAGAAACCCGTAGCCGGGATGGATCGCCTGTGCACCGCTGTCACGCGCGGCCTTGATTACCTTGGCAATGTCCAGATAGGACTCGGCAGCCGTGCCATCGCCGATACAGATCGCCTCGTCGGCCTGGCGCACATGCAACGAGTCGGCATCGGCGCGGGTATACACCGCCACCGTGGCGATACCCATCCGCCGCAGCGTGCGCTGGATCCGGCACGCGATCGCACCGCGATTGGCAATCAGAATTTTATCGAACATGAGATGGCCGCAGATAAAGCGCGGGCCGTCCCGCGAAAATACATGCACTAACAGGTCGTCCCATCAGTC
>JAATFS010000412.1 GCA_015655035.1 Lysobacterales bacterium
CCGGCCGAACGCCCGGCCAGGGTCACGCGCGCCGGGTCGCCACCGAACGCGGCGATGTTGTCCTGCACCCAGCGCAACGCGGCGATCAAGTCGAGCAGGCCGCGGTTGTCCGGCGCATCGGGCAGATGCAGGAAACCCAGCGCGCCGAGCCGGTAATTGACCGTGACCTCGACCACGCCGCTGGCGGCGAAGGCGCCGCTCTGCAACACCGGCTCGTTGGCCGAGCCGAGCGCGTAGCCGCCGCCATGTATCCAGAACAGCACCGGCGCCGCGCCGCCGAGTGCGGGGGTGCGGATGTTGACGGTGAGGAAATCACTGCCCGCCATCAGCGATGAAGCGGCGGCATGACCGACCGGACCATAGGTCGGCAGTTGTGGGCAGACCTCGCCCAGGCGCTGCGCCGGACGCACGCCTGGCCAAGGCGCGCGGGGCTGCGGCGCGGCGAACCGGTTGTCGTCGGTGATCGGCTGCGCATACGGCACGCCGAGGAACACGGCGCGGCCATGCTCGGGATAGCCCTGGACGGCACCGCTGGCGGTTTCGACGACGATCATCGGTATCCCCTGGCCAACCCGATCAAAGCGCCTTCCTCAGACCAACCAAGCGCTCCACCACGACCACGGTGACCAGCGAGATCAGGATCAGCACGACCGACAGCGCGGCCACCTGCGGATCCACGGAATATTCCAGGTAGTGGTAGAGCGAGGTCGGCAACGTGGCGACCTTGGTCGAGACGATGAACAGCGTCAGCGTGACTTCGTCGAAGGACACCAGGAACGCCATGATGCCGCCGGCCACCAGACCGGGACGGATCAGCGGCAGGGTTACCCGCAGGAATACCTGGCGCGGCGAAGCGCCATGCACGCGGGCAGCATCTTCCAGGCGTGGATCGATCGCCAGGAGGTTGGTCCCGATGGTGCGCACCACGTACGGCAGGGTAATGCCGAGATGGGCCAGGATCACGCCCTGGTAGCTGTCCAGCCACCCCACCATTGCCAACACCAGCATCGTACCCATCGCCAGCGCGATGTGCGGCACCAGCAGCGGACCGGCGACCAGCAGGTCCAGCCACGCCCGGCCGCGTGGGCCACGCCGCAGGAACGCCAGCGCCAGCAGCGTGCCAATGCTCACCGCCAGCACCCCGACCACGGCGCCGATGGCCACGCTGCGGCCGAACGCGTCGATGAAGGCCTGGTTGTGAAACACCTTCGCGTACGAGCCGAGCGACAGCCCGGCCGGCGGGAATGCCAGGTAGGGGCGCGTATCGAACGAGACGACGATCACCACCAGGATCGGCGCCAGCAGGAACAGGTACAGCGCGAACAGCAGCCCACGCCACGCCAGCGTCGCCATCCAGGATCCGGGTCGGGTCATGTGCTCAGGCTTCCAGCGTATGCAGCATGCGCCGGTACCCGGCCAGCACGCCGCCGAACAACAGCAACAGCACGATCGACAACGCGGCCGCCAGCGGCCAGTCCAGCGTCACCGTCGCTTCGTTGAAGACCTCGGTACCGAGCACGAAGACCCGGCCACCGCCGATCAGGCGCGGCGTCACGAACGAAGAGATCGCCAGGATGAACACCAGCAACGCGGCGGTGAACACGCCGGGCAGGCTCAGCGGCAGGATCACCCGGGTGAACACCCGCAAGCGGTTGGCCCCCAGCGAGGCGGCAGCGTCTTCCAGATGGCGGTCGAGCCGTCCGAAGCCGCCGGTCATGGTCAGGATTGCGTAGGGCATCAAAATCTCGACCAGGGCAATGGTGGCGCCCAGGCTGTTGTTGCTCAACGCCAGCGGCGCGTGGATCAGCCCCAGCGACCGCAGCGTGCTGTTGATCACGCCCTGGTTGCCGAGCAAGACCATCCAGCCATAGGTGCGCACCACCGCCGACACCAGCATCGGCGCGGTCGCCAGTACCAGCAGCACGCCGCGCCAGCGGCTCTCGGTACGGCTGAGGAACAACGCCAGCGGATAGGCCAGCACCACCGTGAGCGCGCTGACCACGGCGCCGAGCACCAGGGTGTTCCAGGCCACCTGCCAGTAATAGCCATCGCCGACGATGCGGGCATAGGCCTGCCACGACCACGCGCTGCCGACGCTGCTGCCGTCCAGCGATACCCGCGCCAGCCATGCCATCGGCAGCAGGAAGGTGGTCAGCAGCACCAGCAAGCCGGGCAGCGCCAGCATCGCCAGATCGAATCGCGAACGCCCGGCCGCACCGGGGCAAGCCGCGGCACCGACGGCGGCGGCGCTCACTGCCCCGCTCCAATCACGGTGACATCGGCCGGCTCGACCCCGATCACGACCCGCTCGCCCGGGTAGTTGAGAAGGTCGGCATGGGTCGGCAGGTCCAGTTGCAGTGCGTGCTCGCCCACGCGCACGCGCAGGCTCTGGATCTGGCCGCGATAGACCGAGTGCTCGATGCGCCCGTCGAAACGGTTGGGCGCTGCCTGGTCCGGGGCCAGCAGCTTGAGCCGGTGCGGCCGCACCAGCAGCCGCACCGATTGCCCCACCGGCTCGGTCCCGGCGAAACGCAGCTCACCCAGGCCATTCACCTGCACCATGCCCGGCGCGCTGATCCGGCCGGAGAAGAAATTGCCGGAACCGATGAACGCGGCGACGAAATCGCTGGCCGGGGCCTCGAAGATCTGGCGCGGCGTACCCAGTTGCTGCAACCGCCCGGCCGACAGCACCGCCAGGCGGTCGGCCATCGACAAGGCCTCGTCCTGGTCGTGCGTCACGAACAAGGTGGTGACGCCGGTACGGGCCTGGATCTCGCGCAGTTCCTCGCGCATCTCATCGCGCAGCTTGGCGTCCAGGTTGGACAGTGGTTCGTCCAGCAGCAGCAATTCCGGCTCGATCACCAGCGCGCGCGCGATCGCCGCACGCTGCTGCTGGCCACCGGACAATTGGCCGATCCTGCGATCGCCCATGCCCTGCAGCTTGACCAGGTCCAACGCGCGCTGCACCCGCCCCGCCCGCTCACTGCGGGGCACCCGGCGCATTTCCAGGCCGAAGGCGACGTTCTCGGCCACGCTCAGGTGCGGGAACAGCGCATAGGACTGGAACACCATCCCCATGTTGCGTGCGTGCACCGGCACCCCGGCCATGTCACGGCCACCCACACGGATGCTGCCCGCACTGGAATCGATCAAGCCGGCGATCATGCGCAGCAGCGTGGTCTTGCCGCAGCCGGACGGCCCCAGCAAGGCCAGCATCTCGCCCTTGGGCAGGGCAAAGCCCACGCCGTCCACCGCCGGGCGGTCCATGCCGGGATGGCGTTTGCTCAGGTCGCGGACCAGCACGTGGGCGTCGTCGGGCCGGTGTGGTGCGGTGTTGCTGCGGTAGTCGCTCATCTGCATCAATGGGCCAGGATGACTTCGCGGTTGATCCGCTGGATCCACGCCGAATAGCGATCCGATATCCAGTTCCAATCCAGCGTCATCGCCGTGCCGCCTCCGCCGTGGATGCGGGTGGCAACTCCGTCAGGCAGCGTGACGCGGGTGTTCACCGGGCCGTAATAGGACTTCACCGCGAACGCGGTCTGCGCTTCGGGGCTCAGTGCGTAGTCGATGAACGCCGTTGCCTGGTCCGCGCGCGGCGAACCGGCGACCCGTCCGATCGTGTTGATCTGCCCGACCGTGCCTTCCTTCGGCACGGTCACGCCGATCTTGCCGCCCTGGGTATCGTGCAGGTACTGCGCGCGTGCGTTCCAGCAGATCGACAGATCGGCTTCGCCGCTCTGCACCACCGCATAGCAGTCCGGCGCCGGCTCCCAGGTGGAGACGTTGGCGGCGATCCGGTCGAGCAGCGCGAACGCCGGGTCGACGCTGACCTTGTAGTCGGTACCCTGCACCTTGCCCAGGATCGGCAGCAGGATCACCCCACGGGTGTCGGTGAGCTTGGCGGCGATGCGGCCCTTGTACCTGGGGTCGGCAAGATCCTTCCAGCTGGTCGGCGGCTGCTTGATCTTGTCGGTGTTGTAGAGCACGGCGAGGTTGTCCTGCGAGAACGCCACGCCGCGATCGCCCGGCAGCCGCGCCCAGTCCGGATAGTCCTGCAGATGGCTGAGACGGGTCCTGTCGAGCGGCGCCAGCAGCGCCTGTTCGGCGGCGCGGATCGCCACCGCCACGTCGAGCACGGCCACGTCGATCTGCGGCTGCACCCGTTGCATGGTCAGCAGCGCCATCGTCTGCGCCGAATTGGGACTGGGCTGATAGGCGACCCGGATGCCCGGGTGCGAGGCCTCGAACGGTTCGATGATGAACTTGCGGTAGTTGTCGGCGAACACCCCGGACGGACCGATCACCGTGACGGTGCCGGCATCGGTGGCGGCGGTGGCCGCACCCTGGCGCGAGCAGGCGGCCGTGGTCAGCGCCAGCAGCAGCGACAACGCCACCGTGGTGCGCGGCCACGCTCGGAACTTCGGGATCATGTGTGCACTCTCCATATCAGGTCGCCGGCTGCCAGGCCGTATCGAGCAGCTTGAGCCAGTTGCCACCCAGCAACTTGCCCACCAGCGCTTCGCTCCAGCCGCGCGCCAGCATGCGCTCGGTCAAATTGGGCATCTCGCCGATGCGGCGGATGCCCAGCGGCTTGTTGATCTTCACCGAGCCGAACTCGGTCAGCGTGCGCGCGGAGCCCTTGTCACGGTTGGCCCACAACAGCCACGGGCTGGGACGTGGGCGATCCTGCGAGAAATCGGTACCGATGCCGACATGGTCCTCGCCGGCAACCTCGATCACATGCGCCATCGCATCCAGGTAGTCCTCGATCGTTGCATCGTTGCCTGCGGCCAGCCCCGGTGAGAACAGGCTGACGCCGACCAGGCCACCGCGCGCGGCGCAGGCCTTCAGCAACTCGTCGGACTTGTTGCGCTTGACGTCCTTCAACGCTCGCGGCAGCACGTGGGAAATGCACACCGGGCCCTTGGAATAGGCGATCACGTCGGCCGAGGTACGGTCGCCGACGTGGCTGAGGTCGCACAGCACCCCTACCCGGTTCATTTCGGCGAGGACTTCCTTGCCGAACCCGGTCAGGCCGCTGTCGTTCTCTTCCAGGTAGCCGGCGCCGGAATAGTTCTGGGTGTTGTAGGTGAGCTGCATGATGCCCACGCCCAGGTCCTTGAATATCTCGACGTACTCCAGGCGATCTTCCAGCGGCGAGGTGTTCTGCCAACCCAGGATGATCCCGGTGCGGCCTTCGCGCTTGGCGGCATGGATGTCGGCCACCGTGCGCACCGGCCGGATCAGGTCGGCGTGCTCGCGCAGGAAGCGCTTCCATTCGGAAACGTAGGCGATGCCTTCGCGGAAGTTCTCCCACAGCACGGTGGAGCAGTTCACGGCGGTCACGCCGCCGGCGCGCAGGTCCTCGAATACCTCGCGGCTCCACAGGCAGGTCTGCAAGCCGTCGATCACGATCGAGCGGTCATGGATTTCTCGGGCGGTGCTCATATCACGGACTCCTGCTGAAGCGGCTGCGCGGGCTGCTTTTCAGCCAGTGCGCGCGCGACGAAATCGAGGCGATCCTGGCCCCAGAACAATTCGCTGCCAACGACGTAGGTGGGCGTACCGAAGATGCCGATGCGCCGGGCTTCTTCCAGGTTCGCCAGCCATTCCTGCTGGACGGCGGGCGTCGGCGGATCGCGCACCAGCGCGGCACCGTCGTCGCCCAGGGTCTGCCGCGCCACTGCGCGCAGCGTGTCCAGATCGGCGATGTCGCGGTCCTCGGCCCACAATGCGCGCTGGATCGCGAACGAAAACGCAACCGCATCCAGTCCGGCCTGCTGCGCCGCGATCACCGCCTGCGCTGCCAGCTCGATGGTACGGCAAGGATAGAACCGGGGCTGCGGATTCAGCGCAATGCCCAGGTGGTCGCGCCAGCGTTCCAGCTCGATGCGATGGTAGTCCTGCCGCGCCTGGGGACGCTGCCGCAGCGGGATGCCGCCGTTGGCCTCGATCACCCGGATCGGACGCAGTACCAGCGCGGCACCGGCCTCGCGCGCGATCTGCGCGGCACGCTGGGCGCCGAAATAGGCCCAGGGCGAGGAAATCCCGTAGAAGATCTGCAAGGGATGGGTTTCAGTTGGGGTCATGACCGGCCTCCAGCGCCTGGTCGGCATCGCGCCATTCGTCGCCCAATAGTTCGGGGGTCGCATAGCCAATGAAAGTGTCTAGATAATGCTCGCGGTCTTCGACGAACAACGACCGCACCAGCCCGCGCACCAGTCGCTGCGCCCCATGGCTGACCGCCGGAATACCGCTGGTCAGCTTGCCGTGCGACAGCACCGCCGGATACGCGAAGCAGTGGATGTGCGAGACCGCAGCCGCCAGAGCATCGTCGGGCGAACGCGGCAGGAATTCGAAATTCGGGCCTAGATACGGCGACGCGGCCAGCTTGGCGTCGGCCTGCTCCGGCGCCGGCTGATAGGCATCGCTCCAGCGCCGGATGTGCGCGGAAAAACCGGCGAACTCGGGGCGGCTGGCGATATCGATGGCAAAGCCTGTGGCGAAGATCAGCTTGTCGCTGCGGTAGCGCCCCTTTGGCGTGACCACCTCGACCGCGTCGTCGCGCTCGAGCAGATCCAGGACCGGGCTGCCCAGATGGAAGTAGGCGTTGGCATGCCGCGACACCCGCAGCACGCTATGCCGTGGCGGCGGGATCTGCGCCCGTTCGCCTTCGCGCATGACCTGCCATTTGTAGGCATCGGGCAGGCCGACGAAGCCATGGGTGACACCGATGCTGCCGGTGCCGGAGAACTTCTCGACCCGGGGGATGTCGTCGCGGCGAATGAACAGGTCCACCCGCGCCGCGCCCGCCTCCAGCGCCGCCGCTGCGTTGTCCATCGCCGACGCGCCGGCGCCGACCACCGCCACGCGCTTGCCGGCCAACGCCGCCATGTCGAAGCGATCGGCGCTGTGCGCGACGAATCGCGCCGGCACCCGCGCGGCCACCTCCGGCAACCACGGCGCGCCCATGCCGTCCAGCCCGGTGGCCAGCACCACCCGCCGCGCCAGCCGGTACGACTCGCCCGCCGCCGAACCCAGGCGCAGGCCGATCAAGCCGTCGCTGCGCAACTCGGTGGCCACCAGTTCGGTGTCGTTGAGCACCGGCAACCGCAGCACCTTGCGGTACCAGTTCAGGTACTCCATCCATTGCTCACGCGGGATCTGCGCCATCGACTCGAACGCGGCGCGGCCGAACTGCGCCTCGAACCAGGCGCGGAAACCCAGCGACGGGATCCCCAGCGCCGGCCCTGCGGCCTCCTTGGCGGTACGCAAGGTCTGCATGCGCGCATAGGTGACCCAGGGCCCTTCGCGTCCCTGCGCGGCACGATCGAACGCCTGCACATTCTCGACCCCGGCCAGCCGCAGCGCCGCCAGCACGACCAGGCCGCACAGGCCGCCGCCGATCACCGCGACATCGAGCACGTCCCGGCCATCGACTCGGGTGGGCCGCAACCACGGCTTGGCCGGAAGATTGAGCAACAACAACTCGTCGGCCAGGCGTCGTTCGAGTTCGGATAGGCAATGGGTCATGGAGCGATTCAAATCTCGGCGGTTTTTTCATAGGGCCCGGAGATCGCGCTGCGCAGCCCTTCCATCTCCGACGGTGCGTGGCGGACGAAGCGCGGGATCAGTTCGGCGCAGGTCTGGGCGAATATCTCGATGAACTGCTCGGCACTCTCGCCAAGCGGTTTACCGGCCGCGGAAAAGATGCCCCAGAAATACGGGATGCGGATATCCAGCGGCAGCACCGTGAGCCCCTGCAACGGCAACGCGTACGCACTCGCCGGCTCGACGATCGCCACGCCCAGGCCATGCCGCGCCGCCAGCATCGCGCTGATCGACGCGTTGGTCATCAGCATCGACTTCGGTGCCACGCCAGCCTGGCGCAGCGCCTGATCGACCCGCCCGCGCAAGCGATAGGGATTGTCCAGCGCGATCAACTGGCGCTCGTCCAGCGCCGCCAGCGGAAAGTAGCTGCCGCTGGCCAACGGGTCGCTGGATGCCACCACCGCAACGCAGTCGCCTTCCCCCATCCAGTGCAGGTCCAGCCCGGACGGGTCCACCGGCATGCTGGTGACACCCACGTCGGCGTTGCGCGCCAGCACCGCCTGCACCACCTGCTCGGTGCTGGAGCGGCGCAGATGGATCTGCGCCGGCCGTTGCGCCGCCGGTATCCGCGCCAGCGTTGCCGGCACCAGGCCGGCGGCCAGCGCCGGGATCGCATCGATCGACAACACCGCGTTGGCCGCGCCCTGCCCGATCGCGGTAGCGCGCTCGCGCAGGTGGCGGATGCTGGCGAGGAAACGGTCGGCTTCATCGTAGAACTGGATGCCTTCGCGGGTCAGCGACACGCGTGGCCCATTGCGATGCAGCAGCGCATAACCGAGCCGTTGCTCCAGGTCCTGCACATGCCGCGACAGCGACGACTGGGCGCGCCCGAGCAAGCGCGCCGCGCCCGTGATCGAACCGGCCGACGCCACCGCAGCGAAGGCTTCCAGCTCGCGGATATCGATATGGCTGCCGGCTCCCTGCTTCATGCGATGTCCGCCCCGGTTGCCGATGCGTCCTGCTGCAACTGCATTAGAAGTTGTACCTCAGATCGACGCCGATCGTCCTGGGCGCAACACTGTAGGCCAGGCCGGACGGCGCGTAGTCCACCAGCACTGCGGACACTATCGCGATCTTGTTGAACAGGTTGCTGGCATACAGGTAGCCGTCCCATTTGCCGTCCGCGCTCTCGATGCCGACGCGCGCGTCCACCATCGTGTAGTTGCCGGTGGCGATGCGCAGCGAGTCGGTGGGACGGAAGGTCGAATAGGCCGTACCGACGTAGTTGGCGTCCACCCGCGCCATGCCGTCCAGCCGCTCGCTCAGCGACCAGCGATAGGCCACCGAGAATGCCCCGGTCCAGCGCGGGATGTACGGAATCCGATCGCCGGCCACGCCCAGCGTGCTGCTGGCCTGGATGTCGTTGTTGATCTGGTCCTTGACCAGCCTGGCGTCGATGTAGTTCGCGTTCGCCGAGATGTCCAGGCCGGCCAGCGGCCGATACAGCAGCTCCCATTCGGTACCGCGCAGGCGCGCCTTGCCGGCGTTGGTCAGGAACACCTGGGCGCCGTTGGCGGTGCGGGCGCTGATCTGCATGTCGCTCCAGTCCATCTGGTACAGCGCGGCGCTGAGATAGAGGCGGTTGTCGAACCAGTGCGACTTGGCACCGACTTCGTAGTTCCACAAGCTATCGCCCTTGTAAGCGGTCAGGTTGGTGGCCAGTCCCAGTGCCTGGTTTGCCCCGCGCGGACGCATGCCGTCGGCGACCAGTGCGTACACCATCAACGTATCCGATGCCGCGTAGGACAGATTCACTTTCTTCAGCCAGCCGCGCTGGCCGGTGTCCACCACGGTCAGCGGCGCGGCCACCGCATTGGTCAGCGGCTGTGCGATATCGGTATAGCCACCGACGGTGCGGCGGTAGTCGTAGTAGCGCAGGCCGGTGGCCAGGTCCAGCCGAGGCGCCAGGTGCCAGGTGGTCTCGCCGTAGATGGCCTGCTGCTCCAGCTGGTCGCTGATGTGGCGGCGATAGAACAGTTGCTTGGGATCGCTGAGCCGGCCGCTGTCCGCATCGGCCTGCACGAACTGGCTGAACAGACGGTTCTTGCGGTTCTCGCTGTAGACGCCCGCCGTCCAGTCCACCACCGCGTTGTCATGGGAGCTCAAGCGCAGCTCGTTGGACCAGCTGGTGGTCTGGCCCACGTAGTTGTTGACCGACGGGATATAGGCATCCGGGACGGTCCGGCCCTGGTTGCGATAATTGAGGAAGCGATAGCTCAGATCGATGTTGTAGGTCGAGTCACGGTCGAAGTACGAACTGGTGGCCAGCAGGTTGGCCCAGCCCAGATCCCAGTTCAGGGTCAGGTTGGATATGCGGGTGTTGTCGTCGTACGGCGCGTTCACCTGGGCGATGGAGCCATAGCGCACCCCCGCCTTCGGCGACCAGCCCGAGCCGGTGGCATCGGCGGATTGCCCCCAGTAGCTGGCATCGATGGTGAGGTTTTCCAGCGGCTGGTAGCGCAGCATCAGCCGCCCGGACGAGGTCTCCGCATCGTTGACGTTGCGCTGGCCGTAATAGAGGTTGTCGACATAGCCGCCCTTGCGGCCACGCGACACCGCCGCGCGCAGCGCCAGCGTGTCCTTGACCAGCGGGACATTGACCATCGCATGGGTCTGCCACGACGGCTGCCCGCCATCGGTGGCGGCATAGCCGCCCTGGACCGAGCCCTCGAAGCTGTCGAGCACCGGCTTGTTGAGAATCACCCGGACCGATCCGCCCATCGAACTGGCGCCATAGAGCGTGCCCTGTGGCCCACGCAGCGCCTCGACCCGGTCCACGTCGAACAGGTTCAGTTCCGGATTGCGGCCGCCGGCATCGCTGGTGGTGCCCACTGAGCCGCTGATCGGGGTTTCGTCGTAATAGACGCTGGTGGTGGCCTCGCCCGAGGAATAGATGCCGCGCATCGACAAGCGGGTCGCGCCGTCGCCGCTGTCCTGCACGCTCAGGCCGGGTACCCGCTTGGCGTAATCCTTGACGTTGACCGCGCCGGTATCGCGCAGCGTCTCGGCCAGGATCGCGGTGATCGCCATCGGCGTCTTGTCCACGGCGGTGGCCCGCCGGGTCGCGGTGATGGTCATTCCCCCCAGGGTCGCCGGCTGGCGATCGGCCGAGGCCTGCGCCGATGTGCCGGCCTGCGCTTCGGTGTCGTTCGCGGTGCCGGCCTGCGCCTGGACCGTGCCTACGCAAAGTCCCGCAGCCATTGCCAGCGCCAGCTGCCGCCTGCGGAAGTGACGGTGGCACGAGCGCGCGCGAGCGTTGTTGGTCCGAAGCATGGTCGCCCCTTACGGCTGATCTGGAGGGAGTTGCGGGCTTGGCCTTCGTCATGGGCCGCTATGCAGCCGATGAGATGATCACCCATTTTTCATATGATGGATGCCTTAACATCCATAAATGAATAAGTGCGGGAACGTAGCACGCGCTGGACACCGCACAAATAAGCACTGGTCATTCCCTTATTACTTTTTCTCATGGAGTGCGTCAGCCGCTTTGTTCCATGGCGCGTCACCGTCACCCATCGGCGGAAACGAGCGTGGTTGCCCTCACGCAGAGGGCCGCTGCCGTCATTGCGACGAAAGCGCTGCGCCGGCCTAGCGGCCAATCCCCGGACACTCCGGCGGGACCGTCGCCTGCGGGTCCGGCTCGGGCACAGACGAAACGTGATTCAGCGCAATCACCCAACGCCCCCTCACCTTGCGCATCAAGCGCGTATTGATTCCGTACTGCGGCTGCGTCCGGCGGTCCAGGCGATAGCGGCTCAGCAACTGCGCCGCGTCCGTCGCAAGCATTTGCACCTGGACATCGTAGAAGCACAGTACGCCACGCGATGCTGGCGAATCGCCATAGTCGCGCACGTAATGATCCAGCGTCCCCTGCCAATCCTTCTGCAGGCGTCCGCGCGAAACGAACACCACTCCAGGATTTAGGAACCCGCGCATGTAGCCGGGATAGTCGCCGCGATTCCAGGCCTGTTGCATGTCCGCCACGACCTGCCGGATCGCCGCGACCTCGGCCACGGGATCCGTCTCGCGTCTTTGCGCATGCAGCTGGGCGACCAGCAGCGACATGCCCAGCCCTGCCACCACCGCACCCACGCCCGGCCACCTCATCGCGGCGTGGCCGGCCCGGGCAAGGATGCCGTCGCCGCGACGACCTCCCCGCCCGTGGCCATCAGAACTTCACCGTCGCCCGTGCCCAGTAGTAACGCCCGAGCAGATCGTAGGTCGCCACATCGGTATTGGCGTTGGTGACGTTGTTGGCATAGAACAACGGCGGCTGCTTGTTGGCCACGTTGTCCACGCCCAGCTCGACCCGGGTGTGCCAGCGCTTGAAGTCGTAGCCGGCCTGCACGTTGTTGTAGACGTAGGCGCCGATCTTGCGAACGACGCCGGCCTCGCTCGAATCGGCCGAAAGCCCCTGGTCCGGGTCGCTGCTGCCGATCTGGGTGTGGCCGATATAGCGGATGCGCCAGGTCGCGCTCCAATCGTCCAGGCTCCAGCTCAGCGTGGCCAGGCCGCGCCAGCGCGGGAAATTGCCGTAGGAATAGGTGTACTTGCCCACGTTGTGGATGGTGACCGTGCTGGCGTCGGTGGTGTCCGGATTGATGTCGTAGCGGGTCAGGTAGGTGCCGTTGAGGCTTGCGGCGAAGTTGCCCCATTGGGTTTCCGGCAGCCGGTAGTTCACGTTCACGTCGATGCCGCGCGCCCACAGCTTGCCGAGATTGACCGTCGGCTCCGACACGTAGTTGATGGTGCCGTTGCCATTGCGATGGATCAGCCCGCAGAACGCGCTGGCTGGATTGGCATAGCACTGGTTGAGCACGGTCTGCACCGATGCGGTGGCGATGGTGTCCTTCAGATCGACCCGCCACCAGTCGGCGCTGAACGAGAGCCCATCGGCCCATTCCGGGTCGTAGACCACGCCGAAGTCATAGGTCTTGCCGGTCTCCGGCTTGAGCTGGTAGCCGGCGATCGTCGCACCGGAGGCCTTTCCCGAGATCTGGCCATCGGCCTGCTGGTAGCTGCCGTCGGTGGGCACGTTGGCACAGGCAACGTCGTTGCCGCCGGTATAGCCATTGCAGGGGTCGTTGGCAGTGGCCGCATCGCCCGCCACGCCCGCATACAGCTCACTGATGTTCGGCGCGCGGAACACCTCCGACACCGTGCCGCGAATCAGCAGGTTCTCGATCGGCCGGTACTCCAGCGACAGCTTGGAATTGGTCTTGCTGCCCACCGAGCTGTAGTCGGAGAAGCGGGTACCGATGGAGACGTTCAACGAACTGACCAGCGGCAGGTCCTTCAGCAACGGGAACAACGCCTCGGCATAGGCCTCCTTGACGTTGAAGCTGCCGTTGAGCACCGATGCGCAGTATTCGATCACACCGCACAAGCCGTTCTCGTCGCCGGTCCACAGCGCATCGCCGTGGGTGGAGGTGCTTTCCTTGCGATAGGACAGCCCCGCCGCCAGGCTCACGCTGCCGGCCGGCAACTCGAACAGATTGCCGTTGGCATTGGCCTCGAATTGCTTGACGGTATAGATGCTGGTGACGATCGGATCGACGATCATCTGCTGCAATGCCGCCAGGTTGGATTCGTCGTTGAGGTTGAAGATATTGATCGGGGTACAGCCGGCGATCGCGTTGCCGGCACTGCCGCACTTGACGCTACCGTCGCTATCGAGGAACGACGCACCGACCGCCTGGTTGAACTGCTCGTAGTTCAGGAAGCCGTAGTTGATCGACTTCTGCTTGACCTTGCCGTAGTTGAGGCTGGTATCCCATTGCCAGGAGCTGTCGCCAAAGCTGCCGCGCAGGCCAGGATTGAACTGGAAGTTGTAGGTGTTGTACTGGTAGCGGCGGTTGCCCAGCACGGTGGCCCGGGTGTTGAGGTCGTTGTAGGACGTTCCGGTGCTGCGGTCGGTACCGAAGTTGACGCCGTAGGGGTTGTAGTAGCTGTCTGCCGAGACCAGGAAGTTGTCGCCATTGGCGAACATCGGGATGGGCGCGATCACCGAGGCCGACTCGGTCTTGCTGAACCAGCTGTTGAAGTAGGCCTCGACGTTATCGTTGATGCGATACGTGCCCAGCAGGAAGGCATTGCTGCGCTTTTGCGGGGTTTGCAGCAGATTGTAGGGCTGGTAGTTGTACGAGTCGTTGCCAGCGTTGTAGCAATGGAAATCGGCGGCGCCAGCCGTCCCGCTGACGCCGTCGTTCAAGGTCACTCGCGAGCAGCCGTTGCTGGTGGCCAGCGCCCTGGACGCGTCGGAGCCGTCGTTGAAATTGATCGCCCCCCCCGGCGTCGCCGAGGACCCTTGTTGCACGCTTTGTCCGTCGATGAGGTACAGCGCGTCCTTGGAGTAGTCGCGCGCGGCGGCCGAGACGCTGCTGATGTTGTGATACGACAGACCGCCCACCAGGCTGCCGCGATCCCAGGCCTTGCCCGCAGTCAGCTGGAAATTGCGGCGATTGCCGTCGCCTTCGCTGCTGCTGCCGAAGTCGCTGCTGAATTGCACGCCTTCGAAGCGCTCGCGCAGGATGAAGTTGACCACGCCACCGATCGCATCGGAACCGTACACCGCCGAGGCGCCATCGCTGAGCACTTCGATGCGCTCGACCATGCTGGCGGGAATCGCGTTGACGTCGTTGGAGGCCAGGCGGATGCCATTGACCAGCACCAGCGTGCGCTTTTCGCCCAGACCGCGCAGCGAGATCGCCGACGCGCCGGTGCCACCGCCGTTATTGGTATTGGGATTGGTGGCGTTGCCTGCGATCGACGGCAATTCCTGCAACAGGTCGCCGACGGTGGACTTGCCGGTGGATTCGATCTGCTCGCGGCCCACGGTGACGACTGGATTGGCGGTCTCGGTATCGACCCGGCGGATGCGCGAACCGGTGACGGTCATGCTGTCCAACGTCTTCGGCTCGCTGCTGCTGGGTGTCGACTGCGACTGCG
>JAATFS010000365.1 GCA_015655035.1 Lysobacterales bacterium
ATGACCTATCTCCGCAATTCGGCCGCGCTGCTGGCCGCGATTTCCCTGTCCGGCTGCATCTGGGCTCCCGGCCAGCACCTGCGCAACAGCGATATCAGCCGCGAGCGGCCTACCAGTGAAGACGGCAAGCTGGAGCTGATTCCGATCACGCCAAAGCGGATTGCGATGGATCAGGCCGCACAGAAGGCGGGGCCGCTACCGGCGGCGTTGCTCGATCATCGTCCGGAAGACTACGCCATCGGTGCGGGCGACTCCCTCTACATCACCGTATGGGATCACCCTGAACTGACGGTACCTGCGGGCGGCCAGCAGCAGTCGACAATGGCCGGACGCCTGGTCCAGACCGATGGCACATTGTTTTACCCGTATGTAGGCAAGCTCCAAGCGGCCGGCAAGACGCCAATGCAATTGCGCGATGAGCTCAGCCAACGGCTTGCCAAGTACATCGAATCGCCGCAGGTCGACGTTTCCATCCTTAGCTATGCCAGCCACCGGGTATGGATCACTGGCGCAGCCGAGCGCTCTTCGACCGTGCCGCTAACCACCGTACCGCTGACGATCGGCGATGCGATCGGCCAGGCCGGGCTCTCCGCGCAGGCCGATCTTTCCGGCGTCAAGCTTACCCGCGACGGTGTCACCTACACTCTGGACCTGGAAAAGCTCGCTCAGCAGAGCGAAGGCCGCAAGATCTACCTCAAGGACGGCGACAGCATTTACGTGCCCTACCTCGATCGCAAGGAAGTGTTCGTGGTCGGCGAAGTAATGCTGCCGGGCGCTTATAACTTCCGCACCAATGACATCTCGCTGAGCCAGGCGCTCGGCCGGGCGCGCGGCCTTGCACAGACCACCTCCAAGGGCAATGCAGTCTATGTGATCCGTGGTAGCCACGACCTCCAGCAACAACCGTCGCTGATCTACCAACTGGAAGCGCGCTCACCGACCGCCTTTGCGGTTGCCAGCCAGTTCAAGGTGCAGCCAGGGGATGTTGTGTTTGTCGGCGCGGCCGGCGTGACTCGCTGGAATCGTTTCATCAACCAGTTGTTGCCGTTCACCAGCATCATTGCCAGCGCGGCCAGTGCCAGTAACGATCTGGACAACAACTGATATGCGGCCTCTGCGGTGGAACCACCTGTCTTTGTTGGGTGCAGGAGGATGGGGGCTTGCCGCCGCCCTCGTATTCACCGTTACCGGCTGCACTTCGGTCAGCCGTGCAACCGCCGATACCATCCGGCTGGCCTTCAACAGGCCGGATCTCACGCCTACGCCAGAACAGGTCGAAGCAACCCCCTACCCGCAGTTGCTGTTGCGCTCGCCAGACGTCAGCGGCGTCCTGGTGCTGGGCTATGTCGACGAAGGCCGCCAGGCCTGGATGGCTGGACAGGAGGCGGTGTTCTATCTCCAGTCCAACGGCTTGCTGACAGGCATGTCGGCCACGACCCGGAGCAGCAGCGTGCACGTGGAAGGCGACGACCCTTTCCGTCACCTGGCCACATTGCAGGGCACGGTGAAGGTGCAGCGGCGCTACGACTGGATGCCTGGTTACCGCTACGGTGTGGTGGTCGCAGGGGAACTACGTCGCGTGGGTCTGGAAACGGTGACCTTCCCCAACCGTACGCTGCAACTGGTCCGCTACGAAGAAAAGCTTAGCGGACCCGGCATTTCCGGCACCAACCTCTACTGGGCAGATCCCCAGACCGGCTTCATCTGGAAAAGCCGGCAGCACCTCGCCCCCGACCAGGTGGTCGAGATCGAACAACTCAAGCCCTACCTGCCGGCGAATTCCTGAACAATGGCGCTGCTACGACTAGCTCTCCTGCCCCTCCTTTCCCTTTCCGCCGCCATTCCGGCCGTGGCCCAGCCCGCGCCTCCCACCGTTGATGTCGTTGTCGAAGGCGCCGTAGCGGCTCCCGGTCGCTACACGCTACCACTGGGTAGCCGGCTCAGCGAGGCCGTCGCCGCCGCTCAACCTCACATCGATGCCTACACGCTTGGCGCCGCATTGCTACGCAAGCAGGATCAGGAAGAACAGGTGCGGTTGAAAGCAGGCTTGCTGCACGACCTGAAGCAACTGAGCAACTCTGCAGATGCCGACATTGCTGGCAACGCTGCGGTGCTTCACGCCTGGATCGAGTCGTTGCCGGTAACCGGACGCGTGCTACGGCAGACGCTTGAACCGCGGCTGTTGGAAATCCAACCCAAGCTGGACCCTGTGGTCAAGCCGGGCGATCGCGTGGTTTATCCTGCACGCGCCACGGAAATCCGCGTCATTGGTGCCGTTGCTCGTCCTTGCGAACTGCCCCAACTCGCAGAACAGGCCGTCCAGACGTATCTACGCGCCTGTCCTGCTACCGCTGCGGCTGACCGCGATTATGTTTACGCGATCCAGCCCGACGGCAACGTCCAACAGATCGGCATCGCGGCCTGGAATCGTGGTTCGCCCCAAGCTCTTGCGCCCGGTGGCGTGTTGTACATCCCCTTGAGCGAACGCGCGACGCGCACGATCGATCCCGAGTTCAACCGACAGCTCGCCGAGTTCGTCGCCACACAACTCCTGCTGGCGCCCGGAGCCACGCCTTGATCCTGCATTGCACCCCCGCTAGCCCTTCCCGCTTACGGCTCGCGCGCCTTACGTTGAGCCTACTCGCGATCGCCACTACCACCGCCGTGCATGCGCAACAGGCGCCTGTGCCAACCGCCAGCGAATGGGGCAACATCGGCCTGCTGCAAACGCCTACCGCGCGCATGGCCGAAGAAGGCGACATGGCGTTCACCGCCTCGCACACCTCTCCCTATAGCCGCTACACGTTTGCGATGCAGCCGTTCCCCTGGCTGGAAGGCGCGTTCCGCTACATCAGCGTCGCCAACCGCCGCTACGGTTCCGAGGCGCTGAGCGGCGACCAGAACTACAAGGACAAGTCGATCGACTTCAAGATCAGGCTGTGGCGCGAAAGTCGCTGGCTG
>JAATFS010000414.1 GCA_015655035.1 Lysobacterales bacterium
ACGGCCGGCAGCGGCGCGACCTGGGTTGGCTTGCCGTCGGCGTCGAGCGCGATCATCACGAAGTGGCCGCGCGTGCACAGCTTGCGCTCGCCGGTGAGCAGGTCCTCGGCGATCAGCTCCACTTCCACCCGCATCGAGCTGCGGCCCACCTCGACGATGCGGCCGATGGTTTCCACCATCTGGCCCTGGCGGATCGGCAGCTTGAAATCCACCTGATCCGAACGCGCGGTCACCACGGTGTGGCGCGAGTAGCGCGCCGCGGCCAGGAATGCGGCCTTGTCCATCCACGCCAGCGCCTGGCCGCCGAACAGCGTGCCCATGTGGTTGGTATGGTTGGGAAACACGATTTCCGCCATGCGCACTTCGATCAGAGGGGTCTGGGGGACAGCGGACATGGATGACGTCTCGGCGAAAGGAGTGGATTCGGAGGCAACGCGGTTACAGGCTGTTCCGGACTGCGGTTTCCACCTGCGCCGGCGACTGGAAGCCCGGCAGGCGGGCGACCTCGTTGCCATCGCGGTACAGCGCCAGCGTCGGCGTCTGGCGCAGGCCGTGGTCGCGGAAGAAGTCCTCCCCGACGAGTTCCATCTTGACCTTCAGCAAGGCCACGCCGGCCGCAGATTCGGTGGCGGCGAACTTGTCCAGCGACAGGTCGAGCATGCGGCAACCTGGGCAGTTGTCCTTGTAGAAATCCACCAGCAGGCGCGGATGCGCGGCAAGGGCGGCGGTGTATTCGTCAGGCGACGTGACGGTGATGGTCTGCATGGGAAAGTTTCTTGCAATCGGCGAGGACCTTGTCGGTCCATGTGGTGATGGCGAGCGCATCGCGCACGCCGTGGGGCATCTGCTCGATCGACAGACGCGGGAAGGGGCTGTTGAAGAACGTGGCGATGCGCTGTACCGCGCCGCAGAAGTATTCCTCGCCCCACTGGGTCTCGCCGGTACCGAACACCGCCACGCGGGGCGGCTTGCCCATCGCGGCCACCAGCTCGGCGATGAAACGCTTCATCTCAGCAGGGGTGCGCCCGGCATTGTCGGTCCAGGAGCCAAGCAGGAACAGGTCGTACCGCCGCGGGTCCGGCGCCACCTCGGCCAGCGACTGGATATCGGTCTCCAGCCAGGTGAGCGCGTGCCCGGCAGCCTCGCAGCGCGCGCGCACCGCACGCGCGACTTCACGCGTGTTGCCGCTGAGCGAAGCGAGGGCGAGCAGGATCTGCATGGGAATGGGTTGAGGTCTGGGTGAAGGGTCAGAGCCGCTTTTCGATCGATACCATCGGTAGATCATGGAGCCAGCATCGAAAAAGAATGACGCTGGCCCCGCTTCTGCCAAGCCCGCCTCTGGCGCATCTTACAAATCGTCGAAACCGTTGTCCGAGTTGGTCTTCTTGTAGCTGGCGTTGCGCATTTCGAAGAAGTCGGTCTTGGTCTCGGTGAAGTTGTCGGCGTAGGCCTTGATCCACGGCATGACGTTGTCGTTGGCACCTTCGTACAGCTTCTCGATGCCGAGCATGCCGGCCATCTTGTTGGCACGGTATTTCACGTAGCGGATCATCTCGTCCACGTCGATGCCGTCGATGCCGTCGAGCACTTCGGCGGTCCACTGCGTTTCCAGCTCGATCGCGTGCTCGAATGCCTTGTGCACGTAGTCGGTCAGCTGGTCGCCTTGCAGCGCCTGGTTCTCGCCGATGATGGCGCGGACCAGCTCGCTGATGAACTTGGAGTGCGCCAGCTCGTCGCGGTTGATGAAGCTGATGATCTTGCCGGTGCCGGTCATGCGGTTCTGCCGCACCAGGTTGTAGAAATACGCAAAACCGGAATAGAAGTTGATGCCTTCCAGAATCGAGGACTGGATCAGCGAGCGGATCAGCGTCTCGGCGGTCTTGTCGCGCATGAAGTCGTCGTACGCGCCCATGATCGGCGCATTGCGCTTGATGATGGTCGGATGCGTACGCGCGATCTCGAACACGCGGTTCTGGTCGGCCAGGCCGGCGATCGAGGCAAGCACGTAGCTGTAGCTCTCGTTGTGGATCACTTCCTGCTGGCCGATGATCGCGGCATTGGCATGCGCGGCCGGGTCGGTGATGTACTCGGCGACGTTGTAGATGAAGCGCGTCTGCGGCGAGTCCAGCGTGGCCAGCAGGCCGATGATGGAGTCGTAGGCATTCTTCTCGCGCGCCGACAGTTCGCCGTAGCCGCGCGCGTCGCCCTTCATGTCGACTTCGTCCGGAATCCAGAAGTTGGTCGACAGCTCCTTGTAGGCTCGGTAGAACGACGGGTACGGGATGTCGTTCCAGTTGAGGATGCCACTGGTGCGGCCATTGATGATGCCGGTGGAGCGGTTGGGATGCCGCGGCTCAAGGATCTTGATGCGGTCTAGCGGTGTGGCGGACATGGGTCTTTACTCGTGTTTCGGGCGTCGCGCACGTGCGGGACGTAGACGGCGGCGGCAAATCGCTCTGGAGGAAAGCCCCCTGAGTCAGGGGGCGCGCCGAAGGCGCGGGGTGTGGGTGCTGATGAGAAGGGGCCCACGGTTCGCTAGGCGAACCGTGGGGAGCGAAAGCGCGAATGCGCTGTCAGCTCGAACACCACTCGCACTCGGCGATATCGATATCGTTGGAGCGCACGTAGTACGTGGTCTTCAGGCCTTCCTTCCATGCGGTCATGTGCAGGTCCAGCAAGGTGCTGGCGCGGATGGTGCTGGGCACGTAGAAGTTGAAGCTGATCGACTGGTCGACGTGGCGCTGGCGGCGCGCGTTCTGGCGCACGCTGGCGAACTGGTCGACCTTGTAGGCGCCCTTCTCGTAGTACGGCCAGGTCTCCAGCGACAGCCCCGGTGCGGCGACCGGACGGCGGAAGTCCTTCTTTTCCTCGTAGTAGAACGCGCTGTAGACCGGGTCGATCGACGCGGTGGAACCGGCGATCTGCGCCGTGCTCATGTTCGGCGCGACCGCCATCAACCAGGCGTTGCGCACGCCGTTGACGGCCACCTGCGCAGCCAGCTCCAGCCACTGCGGGCTGTTGTAGTCGCGGGCGCGGAAATACTCGCCGTTATGCCAGTCGCTGCCACGGAACACGCTGTAGGTACCCTTTTCCTTGGCCAGCGTCATGCTCGCCTGGATGGTCAGGTAGTTGATGCGCTCGTACAGCTCGTCGCTGTACTGCTCGGCCTCCGGCGCGTTCCAGTGGATACCCTTCTGCGCCAGCAGGTGGTGCCAGCCGAACGTGCCCAGGCCGATCGCGCGGTACTTCTGGTTGGTGATGGTGGCCTGCGGTACCGGCAACTGGTTCAGGTCGATCACGTTGTCGAGCATCCGCACCTGGATCGGGATCAGCCGCTCCAGCACGTCGGCGCCCAACAGGTCGGCCTGTTCGGCCTGCACGGTTATGGCGCGGCCCAGGTTGATCGAGGACAGGTTGCAGACCACGAAGTCGCCGGCCTTCTTGGTGGTGACGATCTGGTTGCCGCTGATGATCTCCTGCATCATCCGCGTCGGGCTCATGTTCTGCAGGATCTCGGTGCACAGGT
This sequence comes from Lysobacterales bacterium, assembly GCA_015655035.1. GTDB lineage: Bacteria > Pseudomonadota > Gammaproteobacteria > Xanthomonadales > Xanthomonadaceae > JAATFS01. The sequence goes on from JAATFS010000414.1 coordinate 3,527, forward strand.
TGCTGGAATAGACCATGCCCTCGTGCTTGTTCGGGTTCTTCCGGTTGACTTCGTCGCGGTAGAACATGAACGGGTTGCCGGTCTCCAGCTGGCTGACCATGATCCGCTTGAAGATGTCGATCGCCTTGACCGTCTTGCGGGTGATGCGCTCGTCGGCGACCACCTCCTCGTACTTCTTGCGGAAGCTGCTATTGGGATCGCCACGCTTCTCGTCGAAGAAGTCCTGCAGGTACCAGCCCTTGATCCGCTTCACTTCGTGCGGATCGAACAGGTACCAGTCGCCACGGCGCTCGACCGCTTCCATGAACAGGTCCGGCACGCACACCGAGGTGAACACGTCGTGCGCGCGCAGGCGCTGGTCGCCGTTGTTCAGGCGCAGGTCCAGGAACGCTTCGATATCGCGGTGGAAGATGTCCAGGTAGACCGCGATGGCACCCTTGCGCTGGCCCAGCTGGTCCACCGACACGGCGGTGTTGTTGAGCTGCTTGATCCACGGCACCACGCCGCCGGAAGAGTTGGATACGCCACGGATCGCCGAGCCGGACGAACGCACGTAGCCCAGGTAGGCGCCGACGCCGCCGCCGTGCTTGGACACGCGCGCAACGTCGGTGTTGGAGTCGTAGATGCCCTGCAAGCTGTCGTCGACGGTATCGATGAAGCAGCTCGACAGCTGGCCGCCGACCTTGCCGGCGTTGGCCAGGGTCGGGGTGGCCACGGTCATGTACAGGTTGGACAGCGCCCAGTAGGCCTCGCCGACCAGCTGCATGCGGCGCTCGCGCGGCTTCTCGTCCTGCATCAGGTACAGCGCGATCGTCAGCCAGCGCTCCTGCGGCAGTTCGTACACGCCGCGCGTGTTGTCGGTCGCCATATAGCGGGTGGCCAGCAAGTACAGGCCGTTATAGGCGAACAGCTTGTCGCGCTCGGCATCGATCATCTTGCCGGCCTCGATCAGCTCTTCCTTGGAATAGCTCTTGAGGATGTCGTTGGAATAGACATTGCGGTCGGCCAGGCTTTCCTGCAGGCCGACGAACGAGCCGTACTTCTGCCCGGCGTCGTAGAAGCGGTTGCGGCTGGCGCGCTTGTACAGGCGGCGCAGGTACAGGCGCGCGGCGAAGTGCTCCCACTCCGGCGTGGTCAGGTCCACGCGCGACTCGGCTTCGCGGATCAGGTGATCGACCAGGTCGTCGGCGTTGACGCTGTCCTTGCGATCGACGAAGCCGAACACCGAACGCTTGTAGTCGGCCACGTCCAGTTGCGGGAACTCGGCATGGATATGGTCGATGGCGCGCTCCAGACGCGCGGGATCGAACGGGATCCGGCGGTTGCCGGCTTCCTTGGTGATCCAGGTGGAAACGTTCTGCTCGTCGATGATGGCGTGAGAGGGCATTGCGGTCGCTTGTGGGGGAGGCGGCACGATGTCCGCTGGATCTTGGGCTTCCACGCGCGGGCGCGCGGAGACGGGCACACTGGCAGGGGTGCTGGCGCCGACGGGGGAAGTGCCTGCGGTCGCCGCGGCAAGAATTTCGTTGGTGGTCATGCGTCCTCCATGCGTGATTACACGGCCTGCTTCATGGGCAGAAACCGACAGTCCAGAACTCCCAGGCTGGATGGCGATGGCGCGGGCCGGTCAGTCGCGGGCGTGAACCCGCAGCGGCCTCCACTCCACCGTCGCATCCCCCTTGCGGAGATCCCACGGCCGGCACCGCGCGATGTGCGTGCGCGCGGCGGTCGGCAGGTGTTTCGGACTCGTGGGTCGGCGGGCGGGGGCCTGCCGTCTGGGCCGTTGCGTCCCGGAGCGTGCTCCAGGCCGACGACGACTTCATTCCCAGTTACCGCTGCAGTGCCGGATTAGTCCCTCGCGAGGCATTCACCGGCTTCCCTGTTGAATCCGGCAGCTTGTGGCGACCGGAACCGACAACCACAAGATAGTGGGGGTACGGGGCGCCGTCAACGCTAAATATCGTGAAAAAACCGTTATCCCTTGTGGCGTCTGGCTTTGCGAAAACCCGAGCGAATCCAGACCGGCGGGCGCCTGCCTGACACGTCCAAATCGGCTGCGCAGTCAAGCGTGAAAGCGCCCGGAACCGTCGCAAGGGCAGCATCAGGGGAGCCCATCGCCCCCATCGGCTAGTTCCAGTGCAGCGCGGCCAGGGCTTTTTGCAGCCGCCGGGCAGCGTCGGCGGCGTCGAACGGCGCACGCCGCGGTGGGTCGTAGACCTCCGGCCGGGTGCCGCTGACCATCAGG
>JAATFS010000146.1 GCA_015655035.1 Lysobacterales bacterium
GCTCAGTCGGTTCCTGACAGAATCATCGCCAGAGCGACCTTGCGGCCCTCGCTGGCCAGCACGTTGTAGGTGCGGGCCGCGGCGGCATTGGTCATTGCCTCCATGCCGACGCCGCGCGTCAGGCAGGTCGCCATCGCGGCGGCAGACGGGAACGATTGCCGCTCGCCAGTGCCCAGCAGCACCAGGCTGGGCCCCAGTGCCAATACCGCCTCCAGATGCGCGGGCTGCAACTGTTCGATAGCCGCCACCGGCCACGCTTCAACCAGTTCATCCGGCATCAGGATGAAGCTCTGTCGCAGAATCTGCTCGTTCACCTTGGCCTGGCGCCCGTCGGCCGAGCGCAGTGCATAGGTGTAATCGGGATGTTCCTGGTTCAGTAGCATGGCGACACCTGTGCGTTAGCCGCGTGGCAGCACGATCTGGCGCTTTTCCTTGCTGGGGCGGTAGAAGATCGCCACGTGGCCGATCCGCTGTACCAGCGCGCTGCCGGACTTCTCCACCAGATCGGAGATCATCGCGTCGCGGGTTTCACGGTCACCTGCGGCGACCTTTACTTTGATCAGTTCGTGGCGCTCGAGCACCTCGTCCAATTCTGCGAGAAATGCCGGGGTCACCCCCTTGCCGCCGATTTGCAGCACCGCTTTTAGGTCGTGGGCCTGGCCGCGCAGGAAACGGTTCTGGGCGGAGGTAAGAGCGATAGACATGCAAGAATCGAAAGAAGCCAAGGGGGTTCAGGGTATCATGGCGCTCCCTTAGAACTCGCCTGCCAATGTCCACCCGTAGCAAGAGCAGCCAGCGCTGGCTCAAGGAACACTTCTCCGACCCGTTCGTGAAAAAAGCGCAGGCCGAGGGAATGCGTTCGCGCGCCGCCTATAAACTCGAGGAGGTGCTGCTGCGCGACCGCCTGCTCAAGCCTGACATGGTGGTGGTCGATCTGGGCGCGGCACCAGGGGGCTGGTCGCAGCAGATCAGGAAGTCGATGGGCGAGCGCGGCAGGGTGCTGGCACTGGATATCCTGGAGATGCCGCCGTTGGCCGGGGTCGAGTTCCTTCACGGCGACTTCAGGGAAGAAGCCGTTCTATCGCGCTTCGAAGAGATGGTGGGCGATCAGCCGGTGGACCTTGTGCTATCGGATATGGCCCCCAATAAAAGCGGTATGGATGCGGTTGACCAGCCGCGGATGATGCATCTGGCGGAATTGGCGATGGATTTCGCCGATCGCCATCTGAAGCCGGGCGGGGCGTTCCTGATCAAGCTGTTCCAGGGCGTCGGATCCGACGACTACATCCGCGAACTGCGCCGCCGTTATGACAAGGTATCCATTCGCAAGCCGGCGGCCTCGCGCAAGCGCTCCCCGGAAGTTTATGCGCTCGGTCAGGGCAAGCGTGCCCAGATCAAGTAAGCTGCCCATGCCACATCGCGCCCGACCGGCGCGCCAAAAATAGAGATCAGAGGGACACCGGAGCGAATGAGGATGAACGACTTGACCAAGAATCTGTTGCTGTGGGTGGTCGTCGCTGTCGTGCTGATGGTGGTGTTCCAGAGTTTCTCGCCACGCATGACCAGCGGGGTGGGTGCCGATTCCCTCACCTATACCCAGTTCCTTCAGGAAGTGGACAGCGGCCGGGTGAAATCGGTCGAATACACCGATGAAACCAACCTGGCCGTCAACGCCATCCGCTTCAAGCGGACCGACGGCAGCGAGGCCATGGTCTACGGGCCGCGCGATGACAAGCTGGTCGATGTGCTGATCAGCAAGAAGATCGAGATGGTCCGGCAGAAGCCGGCCAGCGGTCCGGGTTTCTGGTCGCTGGTGCTGAATTTCCTGCCCGTGGTGCTGATCATCGGCTTCTGGCTGTTCATCATGCGCCAGATGCAGGGCGGTGGCGGCGGTGCCAAGGGCGCGATGAGCTTCGGCAAGTCCCGCGCCAAGCTGCAGGGCGAGGACCAGGTCAAGGTGACCTTTGCCGACGTCGCCGGTTGCGACGAGGCCAAGGAAGAAGTCAGCGAACTGGTCGACTTCCTGCGCGATCCCACCAAGTTCACCAAGCTCGGCGGCAAGATCCCGCGCGGCGTGCTGATGGTCGGCCCTCCGGGTACCGGCAAGACGCTGCTGGCCAAGGCGATTGCCGGCGAGGCCAAGGTGCCGTTCTTCAGCATTTCTGGTTCGGACTTCGTCGAGATGTTCGTGGGCGTGGGCGCCAGCCGCGTTCGCGACATGTTCGAGCAGGCCAAGAAGCACGCCCCGTGCATCATCTTCATCGACGAAA
>JAATFS010000389.1 GCA_015655035.1 Lysobacterales bacterium
AGCTACGCAATCTGACGTATTCCTGACGCAGCGACCGGCCGCCTACGCTGCGCTCAGTCCGGGTTTCCGGGTGTTTGGCCCATCCGATCGACAGGAGCGCTTCCTTGTTCACCCTAATTCATGGGATTTCCCGTTCGTTGCTGGCCGCCGGGGTGCTGGCCATGTCCTTGCCGGCACTGGCGCAGAAGCCGGAGCAGGGCGACAAGGAGCCGATCAAGGTCGGCGTCCTGCATTCGCTATCCGGGACCATGTCGATCTCGGAGACCGCGCTGAAAGACATGGCGCTGATGAGCATCGACGACATCAACGCCAAGGGCGGCGTGCTCGGGCGCAAGCTGGAGCCGGTGGTGGTGGACCCGGCGTCGAATTGGCCCCTGTTCGCCGAGAAGGCGCGCCAGCTGATCTCGCAGGGCAAGGTGGCGGTGGTGTTCGGCTGCTGGACCTCGGTGTCGCGCAAGTGGGCGCTGCCGGTGTTCGAGGAATTGAACGGGCTGTTGTTCTACCCGGTGCAGTACGAGGGCGAGGAGCAGTCCAGGAACGTGTTCTATACCGGCGCGGCGCCCAACCAGCAGGCGATCCCGGCGGTGGAGTACCTGATGAGCGAGGACGGCGGCGGCGCAAAGCGCTTCGTGCTGCTGGGCACCGACTACGTCTACCCGCGCACGACCAACAAGATCCTGCGCGCGTTCCTGCACAGCAAGGGCGTGGCCGACGGCGACATCATGGAGACCTATACGCCATTCGGCCACAGCGACTACCAGACCATCGTTGCCGACATCCGCAAGTTCGCCGCCAGTGGTCCAACGGCGGTGATCTCCACCATCAATGGCGATTCGAACGTGCCGTTCTACAAGGAGCTGGGCAACCAGGGGCTCAAGGCCACCGACGTGCCGGTGATGGCGTTCTCAGTCGGCGAAGAAGAACTGCGCGGGGTCGATACCCAGCCGCTGATCGGCCACCTGGCGGCCTGGAACTACTTCATGTCGTTGGACAACCCGACCAACGCCGCGTTCAAAAAACAGTGGGCTAGCTACGCCAAGGCCAAGCGCCTGCCAGGCGCGGACCGGCCGTTGACCAACGATCCGATGGAGGCCACCTGGATCGGCATGCACCTGTGGGCACAGGCGGTGGAGAAGGCCGGAACCACACAGACCGACGCGGTGGCCGCGGCGATGGCGGGGCAGACCTTCGTGGCCCCGGACGGGTTCAGCGTGAAGATGGACGAGCATAACCACCACCTGCACAAGCCGGTGTTCGTCGGCGAGATTGGCGGCGATGGTCAGTTCGACGTGGTGTGGAAGACCGCAGGGCCGATCCCGGCGCAGCCCTGGAGCCCGTATCTGAAGGGCCAGGGCGCGGCGGCACCGGCGCCGGCAGCCGCGCCGGCCGCGAACGCCACCGCGCAGGAAGACGGGGCCGGGCAGAAGGGCGGCATCTGGGGTTGGATACTGCTGGTCGTGGCGGCCGCGGCGGTGGGCGTGTTCGTGCTGCGCCGGCGCAAGGCGGCATGAGGCGACGTTTGGCCAGCTTGCTGTGGCAGGGGCCTGGGCCCCGACGCTTTCGCGGGATGGGCCGGTGCGAGCCGAATCCTCTGGCACAAACACGATGGCCGGGGCTTATCGCGTTGCGCTGGCTCGGAGGCGTGCTGGCGCTGGCGTTGCCGGGACTGGCCTTGGCGGTGACGCCGCAGCAGGCGGCGGCGCTGGCGCAGGGGGAGAATACACAGCGGATCGAGGCGATCACCACGCTGGCGGCCGCCGACGATCCCGCCGCGCACGCGTTGTTGCGCGCGCTACGCGACGGCGAATTGTGGATGGACGACGGACACGTCTATCGCGTGCGCGGCGGCGTGGCCGTCGATGCGCTGAGCGATACGCCGCGGGTGTTGCCGGCGACAGCACGGCAGGTCGCGCTGAACAATCGGCTGCGGCGTAGCCTCGATGCGGCGTTGGCCGCGCAGGGGCTGGGCGCGGCCGATCCGGCCGCACGGGCGCGTGCAATCGATGCAATGGGCAACCCGATCGCGCCGGAACTGTTGCTGGCAGTGGAGCGCGCACTGCTGCGCGAGCGGCTCCCCCAACTGCGCGGAAAACTCGAATTACTGCGGGCGTCGGCGTTGTTGCGGGTGCCTGAGCCTGGCCGCCGACGCGAGGCGGCCGAGGTCCTGGCCGGCAGCGACCAGCCCGCAGTGCGCGCATTGCTGGCCGAACGTCTGGCCGATGGGGGCTAACAGGATGCGCAGGTGCGTGCCGCGCTCACCGACGCGCTGCGCAAGGTCGATGGGCGGCTGGCCTGGGGCGAACGCGCGGGTCTGCTGTTCAGCGGCCTGAGCCTGGGCTCGGTACTGCTGCTGGCCGCACTTGGGCTCGCAGTCACCTATGGCCTGCTGGGCGTGATCAACATGGCGCATGGCGAACTGATGATGATCGGCGCCTATGCCACCTGGTGGGTGCAGAACCTGTTCGCCGCGCATTGGCCGGGCGCATTTGGCGCCTACCTGCTGGTGGCGCTGCCGGTGTCGTTCATGGCCGCGGCGGCGGTCGGTGCGCTGATGGAGCGCGGGGTGATCCGCTGGTTGTATGGGCGCCCGCTGGAAACGCTGCTGGCGACCTGCGGCATCAGCCTGATCCTGATGCAGACGGTGCGCAGCCTGTTCGGTGCGCAGAACGTGCAGGTGCGCAATCCCGACTGGCTCGGGGGCGGGCTGCGGCTGATGAGCAATCTGGTGTTGCCGTGGAATCGCATTGCGTTGATCGCCTTCGCCGTGCTGGTACTGGCCGGCACCGCGCTGATGCTGGCGCGCACCCGCCCGGGATTGTGGATTCGCGCGGTGACCCAGAACCGCGCAATGGCGTCCTGCAACGGCATCGATACCGGCAAGGTGGACATGCTCGCATTCGCGTTCGGCTCTGGAATCGCCGGCCTGGCCGGTTGTGCGTTGAGCCAGATCGGCAACGTCGGCCCGGAGTTGGGGCAGGGCTACATCGTCGATGCGTTCATGGTGGTGGTCACTGGCGGTGTCGGCCAGCTGGCAGGCACCGCCTATGCCGGATTCGGCCTGGGCGTGGTCAACAAGCTGCTGGAAGGCTGGATGGGAGCGGTATTGGCCAAGATCGTGGTGCTTGGGCTGATCGTGGCCTTCATCCAGCGGCGGCCACAGGGCCTGTTTGCGCTCAAAGGCCGCAGCGTGGAGTAATGGACATGGACCGGATCGATTTCACTGCGCGCAAGCCGCTGTTGGGACGCGGCGGCTGGTACGCGCTGCTGGCCGCATTGTTGTGCGTGGCGGTGCTGGCGCCGTTGCTCAATCGCGTCGTGCCGACCGGCAGCCCCTTCCATCTGTCGGACAACCAGCTCACCTTGCTGGGCAAGATCATGTGCTATGCGATCTGCGCGCTGGCGATGGACCTGGTGTGGGGCTATGCCGGCATTCTCTCGCTGGGGCATGGCCTGTACTTCGCGCTGGGGGGCTATGCGATGGGCATGTATCTGATGCGGCAGATCGGCCGCGATGGCGTGTATGGCGGCGCGTTGCCCGATTTCATGGTGTTCCTGGACTGGAAGGCGCTGCCCTGGCACTGGGCATTGAGCGCTTCGTTCCCGGCGCAGATGGCGTTGGCGGTACTGGTGCCGGGCGCGCTGGCGTTCGTGTTCGGCTATTTCGCGTTCCGCTCGCGGATCAAGGGCGTGTATTTCTCGATCATCACCCAGGCGGTGACCTATGCGGCGATGCTGCTGTTCTTTCGCAACGAGACCGGCTTTGGCGGCAACAACGGCTTTACCGATTTCAAGCGGCTGTTGGGGTTTGCGATGACACCCGGGTTGCGACTGGCGCTGTTCGTGGCCAGCGGGCTGGCGCTGCTGGTTTTTTTCCTGTTTTCGCGCTGGCTGGTGACCAGCAAGTACGGACGCGTGTTGCAGGCGATCCGCGATGCCGAGGGGAGGGTGATGTTCAGTGGCTACGACCCGCTGCGCTACAAGCTGGCGGTGTGGACGCTGTCGGCGATGATGTGCGGGGTGGCCGGCGCGCTGTACGTACCGCAGGTGGGCATCATCAATCCCAGTGAGATGTCGCCTGCGGCCAGCATCGAGATCGCGGTGTGGAC
>JAATFS010000109.1 GCA_015655035.1 Lysobacterales bacterium
CTGCTGCTGGGCAACCTGCGCGCGGCGTTGATCACGGCAGCGGTGATCCCGTTGGCAATGCTGTTCACGCTTACCGGGATGGTGCGTGGTGGCGTGTCCGGCAACCTGATGAGCCTGGGTGCATTGGATTTTGGCTTGATCGTCGATGGTGCGGTGATCATCGTGGAGAACTGCCTGCGCCGCTTCGGCGAGGGGCAACAGCGGTTGGGCCGGATGCTTACGCGCGAGGAGCGCTTCGATCTGACTGCGGTCGCCACCGCCGAAGTCATCCGCCCCAGCCTGTTCGGCGTTGGCATCATCGCTGCGGTGTATCTGCCGGTGTTCGCGCTGAGCGGCATCGAGGGCAAGATGTTCCATCCGATGGCGATCACCGTGGTATTGGCCCTGACCGGCGCGATGCTGCTGTCGCTGAGCTTCGTGCCGGCGGCGATTGCCTTGTCGCTCGGCGGCAAGGTGCAGGAGCAGGAAAACCGTGCGATGCGCTGGGCGCGCCTGCGTTATGCACCGTTGCTGGACGCGTCATTGCGACACGCCCGCTGGATTGGCGTCGGTGCGGTGGCGCTGGTGGTGGTGTGCGGGCTGTGGGCAACGCGGTTGGGCAGCGAATTCATCCCCAACCTGGACGAGGGCGATGCGGCGCTGCATGCGCTGCGCATTCCCGGCACCAGCCTGGAGCAGTCGGTGCAAATGCAGGCCACGCTGGAAAAGCGCATCAAGCAGTTCCCGGAGGTAGCGCATGTATTCGGCAAGATCGGCACCGCCGAGGTGGCGACCGATCCGATGCCGCCGTCGGTCGCCGATACGTTCGTGATCATGAAGCCGCGCGAGCAGTGGCCGGACCCACGCAAGTCGAAGGTAACGCTGTTGGCGGAAATAGAAGTCGCGGTCAAGCAATTGCCGGGTAACAACTACGAGTTCACCCAACCGATCCAGATGCGCATGAACGAGCTGATTTCCGGCGTCCGTGCGGACGTGGCGATCAAGCTCTACGGCGATGATCTGGACACGCTGGTGGCGGTAGGCCGGCGCATCGAGGAAGTGGCCAGGACGGTGCCGGGCGCGGCCGATGTCGCGCTGGAGCAGGCCACCGGTCTGCCGATGCTGGCGGTGGTACCCGACCGCGTCGCACTGGCCGGCTATGGACTCAATCCGGGCGTGGTGCAGGACACCGTCGCGGCCGCGATCGGTGGGCAGCAGGCGGGGCAGCTGTTCGAAGGCGACCGCCGCTTCGATATCGTCGTGCGCCTGCCGGAGGCCTTGCGCCAGGATCCGGCCGCGGTGGCCGATCTGCCGATTCCGTTGCGTGGCGATGGCGAACGTGGCGATGCCGACGAGTCCAGTCGCGAGCCCGGTTGGCGCAGCGGGGCGCCGATCAGCGTGCCGCTGCGCGAGGTCGCCACCGTGCAGACCGTGGTGGGGCCGAACCAGATCAATCGCGAGGAGGGCAAGCGCCGCATCGTGGTCACCGCCAACGTGCGCGACCGCGACCTGGGAGGCTTCGTCGCCGAGTTGCAGCGTCGCGTCGAGATCGAGGTCGCGCTGCCGAGCGGATATTGGATCGGCTATGGCGGCACCTTCGAGCAGCTGATCTCGGCCGGGCAGCGCCTGGCGTGGGTGGTGCCGGCCACGCTGCTGTTGATCTTCGCGTTGTTGTACTGGTCGTTCGGTTCGTTGCGGGATGCGGCAATCGTGTTCAGCGGGGTGCCGCTGGCGCTGACGGGGGGCGTGGTGGCGCTGGCATTGCGTGGCATCCCGCTGTCGATCTCGGCGGGCGTGGGCTTCATCGCGCTGTCGGGGGTGGCGGTGCTGAATGGACTGGTGATGATCGCTTTCGTGCGGCGATTGCGCGAGCAGGGCATGCCGGTGGCGCAGGCGGTGCGCGAAGGGGCGCTTTCACGTTTGCGGCCGGTGTTGATGACGGCGCTGGTGGCGGCGTTGGGGTTCGTGCCGATGGCGTTCAATGTCGGTGCCGGTGCGGAGATGCAGCGGCCGCTGGCGACCGTGGTGATCGGCGGAATCGTGTCTTCGACGTTGCTTACGTTGCTGGTGTTGCCGGTGCTTTATTGCTGGTTGCATCGGCGCGAGGCTTAGCGTTGCGTGTGCTGGCATTGGAGCTTGCGCTAAGTGCTTGCGGCACAAGGGAAAGCCGTGCATAATGCGCGGCTCGCTGTGCCCGGTTCGCCGGGCAGGCGGTGCGGAAGCGCGATCTCCGTCCCGGCCTTTTCTCAGCGTAAGTGATTGATTCCCAACGTCGCGTGGCGGTCTTATGGCTGCCGGGGCCGCCGTTTTCCTGGCTAAGGAAGACCCAAACTTTTATCGAGGTGCGCAATGTCCCGCGTATGCCAAGTTTCCGGCAAGCGCGTGCAGACGGGTAACAACGTCTCCCACGCCAACAACAAGACCCGCCGTCGTTTCCTGCCTAACCTGCATGAGCGTCGTTTCTGGGTCGCCAGCGAAAACCGCTGGATCAAGCTGAAGGTTTCCGCGCATGCACTGCGCACCATCGACAAGAACGGCATCGATTCCGTTCTGGCTGAGCTGCGTGCGCGCGGCGAAAAGGTCTGAGGAGTAAACGATCATGGCAGGTAAGCGCGACAAGATCCGTCTGATTTCCTCGGCCAACACTGGCCATTTCTACACGACGGACAAGAACAAGAAGAACACCCCCGGCAAGATGGAGATCAAGAAGTACGATCCCGTCGTCCGTAAGCACGTGATCTACAAGGAAGGCAAGATCAAGTGATCGTCTGATCGCTTGAATCCGCTTCCCGGATCCACACGAAACCCGCCGCGAGGCGGGTTTCGTGCTTCCAGCGCCCTGCCGAAGGGCCAGCCGCGCCGGGATCAGGCCGCGTCGGCCAGATCGCCATTCGGGTCGAGTACGAATTTCTCGGCAACGCCTCGGTCGAAATCGGCATAGCCCTGGGCCGCATCTTCCAGTGGGATCACCTTGGCGTTGACGATGTCGGCGATCGGCAGGCGGCCGTGCAGGATCGCCTGCATCAGCTGGCGGTTGTAGCGCAGTACCGGCGTCTGCCCGGTGTGCAGCGACTGCGCCTTGGCCCAGCCCAGGCCGAAACGCAGCGACAGGCTGCCCTGTTTGGCGGCCTTGTCGGTCGCGCCAGGATCTTCGGTGACGTACAGCCCGGGAATGCCGATCTGGCCGGCGGCACGGGTGATTTCCATCATCTGGTTGAGCACCACCGCAGGTTGCTCGCCGCCGGAATGCCCGCGCGCCTCGAAGCCGACCGCGTCGATCGCGCCGTCCACTTCCGGGGTGCCGGTAATCGCGGCGATCAGGTCGCCCAGGCGGTCACTGCCGTTGAGATCGACCGGTTCGAAACCGACCTTGCGCGCATGCGCCAGGCGCTCGGCATTGAAGTCGCCGACCATCACCACTGCCGCACCAAGGATGCGCGCCGACGCGGCGGCCGCCAGTCCGACCGGGCCGGCGCCGGCCACGTATACCACCGAGCCCACGCCGACCCCGGCCTTGATCGCGCCGTGGAAGCCGGTCGGCAGGATGTCCGAGAGCATGGTCAGGTCGCGGATGCGCTCCATGGCGCGGTCGCGGTCTGGGAACTTGAGCAGGTTGAAGTCCGCGTACGGCACCATCACGTAGCGCGATTGGCCGCCGATCCACCCACCCATGTCGACATAACCGTAGGCGCCGCCGGCGCGCGCGGGATTGACGGTCAGGCATACCCCGGTGTCGCCCTCGCGACAGGTGCGACAACGGCCGCAGGCGACGTTGAATGGTACCGACACAATGTCACCGATTTGAAGCTGCTCGACGTCGGCGCCCTTCTCGATCACTTCGCCGGTGATCTCGTGGCCCAGCACCAGCCCGGGGTCGGCGGTGGTGCGGCCGCGCACCATGTGCTGGTCCGAGCCGCAGATATTGGTGGTGATCACCCGCAAGATCACCGCATGCTCGATCTTGCGCCCATCCGGTGCCTGGAACTTGGGGTCGTCGATGTCGCGCACTTCCACCTTGCCGTCGCCGATGTACACCACTCCGCGGTTCTTGCTCATAGCTGCTACCTCCAGTTGATGATGGCCGGCTCCGGCGGTTTCGGCTGGGGCAGGTCGGGCTTGTTTCCGCCACATCGCGGCAATCACCAGGCTGTCGTTCTGCCAAGCCGCGCTGCTGCAGCGACGGTCCGTGCGCTGCGGCTGCCTGTCCGACCATACGTCGCCAAGGTTTAGCCTGGCGTCAACGGCATCGGAGCCACGTACACGCCATCCTTACGTATGGCGGCGGCGCCCCTGTCGCAGCAGGGGCGCGCATCCACGCCGTCGCGTTTCACCAGTACAACCGCATCGGGTTGTCGACCAGCAGCTTGCGCTGCAGCTCAGCGCTCGGGGCGACGCGCGGGATGAAGTCCACCAGCGCGCCGTCGTCAGGCATGTGCTGCCGCATGTTCGGGTGCGGCCAGTCGGTGCCCCACAACACACGGTCGGGGAAGCGCTCGACCAGGTAGCGTGCGAACGGCACCACGTCGCCGTAGCCAGGCGGTCCCAGTAGCGAGAGCCGCTCCGGGCAGCTGACCTTGCTGCAGATGTTCTCGTGCTCGTCCATCAGCCGCACCAAGCGCTGGAACTGCGGGCCGTCTACCGGCTGGGTCACGTCCGGCCGGCCCATGTGGTCCACCACCACCGTGGTGGGCAGCGAGGTGAAGAAGTCCCAGCGTTCGACCAGGTCGGCGGCCTCGAAATACACCACCACTTGCCAGCCAAGCGTGGCGATGCGTTCGATGATGCGGTGGTAATACGCATCCGGCTTGGGATCCACCAGTCGGCGCACGAAATTGAAGCGCACTCCACGCACGCCGGCTGCATGCAGGTCCTGCAGTTCGGCATCGGTGACGGTATCGCGTACGCTGGCGATGCCGCGGGCACGTTCGCCGGCCGCGCGCAGCGCATCGATCAGCGCACGGTTGTCGGCGCCATGGCAGGTAGCCTGCACGATCACGTTGCGCTCGAAGCCCAGGAAGTCGCGCAGCGCGAACAAGCGCTCCTTGCCGGCATCGCATGGCGTGTACTTGCGCTCGGGGGCATACGGGAACCGGTCGCCTGGGCCGAACACGTGGCAATGCGCGTCCACCGCACCCGGCGGCGGCACGAAGCGCGGCTTGCTCGGTAGCGGATCGAAATCCAGCCAGTCGGCATCCTTCTGGAACGTCGCGGTCGTGGTCTCGCGCATCACAGTCCCCTTGCCTTCAGTTGCGCATCCAGGCGCGGATAGACGCGCCGCGCGTTGCCTTCGAACACCTTGTGCTTGTCCGCCTCGGAAATGGCCAGCGCATCAATGTAGCGCTTGGTGTCGTCGAAGTAGTGGCCGGTCTGCGGATCGATGCCGCGCACCGCGCCCACCATCTCCGAACCGAACAGGATGTTGTCGATGTCGATCACCTCGAACAGCAGGTCGATGCCGGGCTGATGGTAGACGCAGGTATCGAAGAACACGTTCTTCATCAGGTGTTCGGCCAGTGGGGGCTTGTGCAGCATGTCGGCCAGCCCGCGGAAGCGACCCCAGTGGTAGGGCACCGCGCCGCCGCCATGCGGGATCACGAAACGCAGCTCAGGGAAGTCGCCGAACAAGTCGCCCTGCAGGAATTGCATGAACGCGGTGGTGTCGGCATTGAGATAATGCGCGCCGGTGGCGTGGAAGTTGGTATTGCAACTGCCAGAGACGTGCACCATCGCCGGCACGTCCAGTTCCA
>JAATFS010000448.1 GCA_015655035.1 Lysobacterales bacterium
GACTTCGTCGAGATGTTCGTGGGCGTGGGCGCCAGCCGCGTGCGCGACATGTTCGAGCAGGCCAAGAAGCACGCCCCGTGCATCATCTTCATCGACGAAATCGATGCGGTCGGCCGTCATCGCGGTGCCGGCCTGGGTGGCGGTCACGATGAGCGCGAGCAGACCTTGAACCAGTTGCTGGTCGAGATGGATGGTTTCGAAGGCGGCGAAGGCGTGATCGTGATTGCCGCGACCAACCGTCCCGACGTGCTCGATCCCGCGTTGCTGCGCCCAGGCCGTTTCGACCGCCAGGTCGTGGTCGGTCTGCCGGATGTGCGCGGTCGCGAGCAGATTCTCAAGGTGCATATGCGCAAGCTGCCGCTCGCCGATGATGTCGAGCCGATGGTGATCGCGCGCGGTACCCCCGGCTTCTCCGGTGCGGACCTGGCCAACCTGTGCAACGAGGCGGCGCTGTTCGCCGCGCGTGGCAGCGAGAAGGAGGTCCGCATGGACCACTTCGATCGTGCTCGCGACAAGATCCTGATGGGCGCCGAGCGCCGCTCGATGGCGATGAGCGAAGAAGAAAAGACGCTCACCGCCTACCACGAGGCCGGGCATGCCATCGTCGGGCGCGTGGTGCCGGAGCACGATCCGGTCTACAAGGTCACGATCATTCCGCGCGGCCGTGCGCTGGGCGTCACCATGTACCTGCCGGAAGGCGACAAGTACAGCATGAACAAGGTGGCGATCGAGTCGCAGCTGTGCTCGCTGTACGGCGGTCGCGTCGCCGAGGAGTTGATCTTCGGCAACGACAAGGTCACCACCGGTGCGTCCAACGATATCGAGCGCGCCACCAAGATGGCTCGCAACATGGTCACCAAGTGGGGCCTGTCGGACGAATTGGGTCCGATCGCCTATGGCGAGGAAGACGACGAGGTGTTCCTGGGACGTTCGGTGACGCAGCATAAGAGTGTGTCCGACGATACCGCGCGCCGGATCGACGAAGTGGTGCGTACCATTCTCGACAAGGCCTATGGCCGCACCCGCGAGATACTGACCGAGAATCTCGACAAGCTGCACACGATGTCCCAGTTGCTGCTGCAGTACGAGACCATCGATGCGCCGCAGATCGATGCGATCATGGAAGGCCGCGATCCGCCGCCGCCGATGGGCTGGAACAAGTCCGGCAAGGATGGCGGAAACAACAACGACAAGGGCAGTCCGCGTCCGCTGCCGCCGATCGCAGGTCCTGCCGAGCAGGTCTGAGATCTAGGTCGCTGCGGATTCCTTCTTCCGCACGCGGAGGAAGGAAGAAGCCCGAAGGCCGGCAGGTAATGAGTGCCCTGAAGTCTCAAGTTGAAAGCATCGGCGCTAGCCGGGGCTGAGCTAAATATCCAAGGCCAGGAAGCGATTCCTGGCCTTGTTCGTTGTTCGTTGCGGCATGCCGGTGGCGCAGGAGCTTCGAGGCCGATGCCGGCCTCCGCGCGCCTGCCAGCCGGCGTCGCGGTAGGCAAGCGCGCGCACGCTGCGCGACAATGAGCGCCTTCCATTCCGAGTATCGATCACGATGTCCGTGCCCCCGTCAAAACCGCCTTCGTATGCGCTGGAAATCACGATTGCGACCGTGGTCGGCGTCGCCGTCGGCCTGTGGCTGGACAATCTGGTGGTCGGTAGCGGTGTCGGCATCGCGATCGGCATCGTGCTGAGCGTGCTCAAGATGCAGCGCGCCAGCCGGAACGGGCGCTGATGTTCGATCTGGCGCCAGAGCTGGACTGCGCGGGCCGCCGCCTGCGACTGGATCGTCCCCGGGTCATGGGGATCGTCAATGTCACCCCCGATTCGTTCTCCGACGGTGGTCGCCACGCCACTACCGAGGCGGCGGTGGCGCATGGGCTAAGGCTGGCCGAGGAGGGCGCGGACATCCTCGATGTCGGCGGCGAGTCCACCCGGCCCGGTGCCGCACCGGTGGAGCTTGAAGAAGAGCTGCGGCGCGTGCTGCCGGTGATCGAACAATTGGCGCAGCGCAGCTCGTTGCCGATCAGCGTGGATACCTTCAAGCCCGAGGTGATGCGAGCGGCAGTGGCCGCTGGCGCGGGAATGATCAACGACATCCGTGCATTGCGAACGCCCGGTGCGCTGGAAGCGGCGGCTGAACTGGGCGTCCCGGTGGTGCTGATGCACATGCAAGGCGAGCCGCGCTCGATGCAGGCCGCCCCCGAGTACGACGACGTGGTTGCCGAGGTGCATCGGTTCCTTGCCGAGCGTGTCTTCGCGGCGGAGATGGCCGGGATCGACAAGCGCCGGTTGGTACTCGATCCCGGCTTCGGCTTCGGCAAGAACACGGCGCACAACCTGGCATTGCTGGCGCAGTTGCAGCGTTTCTGCGACTTCGGTCTGCCGGTGCTGGCAGGGCTGTCGCGCAAGCGCAGCATCGGCGATATCGTCGGCCGCCAAGATCCGGAGGCGCGAGTGGCAGGGTCGGTAGCGGCTCACCTGATTGCGGCACAGCGTGGTGCGAAGATCCTGCGAGTACATGACGTGGCGGCCACGGTGGACGCGCTTAAGATCTGGCAGGCGGTTTCGGATCTGCCGCTGCCCCGTTCGAGCTCCGCGACGCCAGCCATCCGCTGGCCGGACGAAGACTGATGCCGGTTGATCGCCGGCCACTGGCGATCGCCTTGATGGGGCCGACCGCCAGTGGCAAGACGGCGCTTGCACTGGAGTTGGCGGAGCGGCTGGGCGGGGAAATCGTCAGTGTCGATTCGGCCCTGGTCTATCGCGGGCTGGACATCGGTGCGGCCAAGCCGGATGCGGCGATGCGCGCGTCTTCCCCGCATCATCTGATCGATCTGTGCGATCCCTGGCAGGTGTACTCCGCTGCCGATTTCGCACGCGATGCGGGCGCGGCGATCAAGGACATCGTGGCGCGGGGGCGTGTCCCGATCCTGGCCGGCGGCACCGGCTTGTATTTCAAGGCGCTGCTGCAGGGCCTGTCGCAAATGCCGCCGGCCGATCCCGAGGTGCGCGCCGCGATCGGCTGCGAAGCCGAGCGCGTGGGCTGGGCTGCATTGCACGCGCAGTTGCAGCAGGTGGATCCGCTGGCCGCCCGACGCATCCACGCCACCGATCCGCAGCGCATCCAGCGGGCGTTGGAGGTCTATCGTCTCAGTGGCCGTGCGATCAGCCAATGGCAGGCGGCACCAACCGGTCACAGGTTGCCCGCGCGCGTGCTGAAACTGGTACTTGCGCCGGCGTCGCGCTCGCTGCTGCATCAGCGGATCGAGCTGCGGCTGGACGGCATGCTGCGCGAGGGATTTCTCGATGAGGTCAGGGCATTGCGCGAGCTGCCGCAGATGCAGCAAGTGGCGCAACCGCTGGATTTGCCTGCGATCCGGGCGGTGGGTTACCGCCAGGCCTGGGAGCACTTGGACGGGCACCTGAGTGCGTCGGAGTTCCGCGAGCGCGCGATCTACGCCACGCGCCAGCTCGCCAAGCGCCAGCTGACGTGGCTGCGCGGCGAACTCGATGCCCGCTGGTTCGACCCTCAACGTGACGCGCTGCGGCTGGAAGAGGCAATTTCGGCCTTCTTCGTCAATCATTGCACTGTTCAGCCAGCTTCAGGCGTGTAACATCGCAGATCCGGAGCCGGCTGGGGAAAGCAGGTGTCGACCGGGTTTATAAGAACAATAATTGGGAGTTTTTCGATGGCCAAGGGGCAATCTTTACAAGACCCTTTCCTGAACGCGCTGCGTCGCGAACGAGTGCCGGTCTCGGTTTATCTGGTGAATGGCATCAAGCTGCAAGGCACGATCGAGTCGTTCGACCAGTTTGTGGTGCTGCTTCGCAATACCGTGAGCCAGATGGTGTACAAGCACGCCATCTCCACCGTGGTGCCGGCCCGCAACGTGCGGGTTGGGCCAGGCGGTGGTTATGTGCAGTCCAATGAGGGCCTCCAGGCGGAAGATGACGAAGTCGAATAAGTACGGAGCAGCGCGTGTTTGACCGCTCGCGCAAAGGTGAAAACGCGCTGTTGATACAGACCCACGCCGGTGGGCCTGTCGAAGAGGATGTGCTGGAGGAGTTCGCCGATCTGGCGCGCTCGGCGGGTGCCAGCGTGGCCGCGACCCTGACCGCGCGCATCGACAAACCCAGCCCCTCCACGCTGATCGGCAGCGGCAAGCTAGAGGAAGTAAAAGCTGCCGCCGAGGCCACTGGCGCGGATCTGGTGCTGGTGAACCATTCGCTGTCGCCGGGGCAAGAGCGCAATCTCGAGCGTTACCTGGAGCGCCGCGTGATCGATCGCACCGGATTGATCCTGGACATCTTCGCGCAACGTGCGCGCAGCCACGAAGGCAAGCTGCAGGTCGAGTTGGCGCAACTGCGGCACATGGCCACGCGTCTGGTTCGCGGCTGGACCCACCTGGAGCGTCAGCGCGGTGGCTCGATCGGCCTGCGCGGGCCGGGTGAAACCCAGCTGGAAACCGACCGCCGCCTGTTGCAGAAGCGGGTGGAGCAGTTGCAGAAGCGGCTGGAGAAGGTGGAGGTGCAGCGCACCCAGATGCGCCGTGCGCGCGTGCGCAGCGAGTTGCCGCGCATTGCCCTGGTGGGCTACACCAACGCCGGCAAGTCGACGCTGTTCAACGCGATGACCGGTGCCGATGCCTACGCCGCCGATCAGTTGTTCGCCACGCTGGATCCGACCGTGCGCCGGATAGCGCTGCCGGGCGGTAGCGCTGTGCTGGCCGATACGGTCGGCTTCGTCCGCGATCTGCCGCATGAGCTGGTGGCGGCCTTCCGATCCACGCTGTCCGAAGCGCGTGACGCTGATCTGCTGCTGCATGTGGTGGATGCGGCCGATCCGCTGCGCGAAGAACGGATCCGGCAGGTCGACGAGGTGTTGCTCGCCGTCGGTGCCGGGGACCTGCCGCAACTGCTGGTGTTCAACAAGATCGATCGTATCGAGGGCGCCGAGGTGCGACACGATGCGCAGGACGGCATCCCGGATCAGGCGCGGCGCGAGCGGGTGTGGTTGTCGGCCCGCGACGATCGCGGCCTGGACGTGCTGCAACGTGCGCTGGGGCAGCGGCTGGATCTGCAACATTTGCAAACTACCCTGCGTCTGCCGCCTTCGGCTGGCCGATTGCGTTCGCGCCTGCACCAGTTGGAAGTCGTTCGCCAGGAGCAGGTCGACGAGGAAGGTTGGCTGCTCGAGGTCGACTTGCCACTGGTCGAGGCCGAACGCCTGGCTGCCAGCGCCGATGGCGAACCGTTGCGCGCACTTCTGCCGGAGCGGCGACCCGACTGGGAATGATGGACGGGCCGCGTGGACCGGTCGTGGCCGAGTCGGCGATGCGCCGCTCGGTTCAACGGGCGCGCACGGCGGGCACGCCTGCGCCGCCCCTGGCTGATGCGCGGCACCATCGAGCGGTGCTGGCTGGCGCAGGTACCTGATTCGACCAAAGTGTTAGGCCGTGGGCGCGTCGCCAAGCCCGGCGCTT
Organism: Lysobacterales bacterium; assembly: GCA_015655035.1. Taxonomy (GTDB): domain Bacteria; phylum Pseudomonadota; class Gammaproteobacteria; order Xanthomonadales; family Xanthomonadaceae; genus JAATFS01. The sequence continues at coordinate 5,478 of JAATFS010000448.1, forward strand.
GGGCCTGTCGCTTACACTGGTCGGTGTGCACTAGATCCGCTATCGCGGACCCCGCCCCATCCGCAACGGAGCCCCCTGCGCATGTCCAAGCCATCTGTCCCGCCTGTCCCCCATTACACCGCAGAGGAAAAACGCCATCGCATCTTCGCGATCATGGCTGCTTCTTCCGGGAACCTTGTGGAGTGGTTCGATTTCTACGTCTTCGCTTTCTGTGCGATCTATTTCGCGGGCGCGTTCTTCCCGAAGGACGATCCAACGGTGCAGTTGCTCAACACCGCCGGTGTGTTCGCCGTCGGTTTCCTGATGCGTCCGATCGGCGGCTGGTTGTTCGGGCGCCTTGCCGATCGCTATGGTCGCAAGAGCTCGTTGCTGATCTCGGTATCGATGATGTGCGCCGGCTCGCTGATGATTGCCTGTCTGCCGACCTATCACAGCATTGGTGTATGGGCGCCGATATTGCTGCTGGCGGCGCGCTTGCTGCAAGGATTGTCGGTAGGTGGCGAGTACGGCACCACCGCGACCTACATGAGCGAAGTGGCATTGCGCGGCCAGCGCGGTTTCTTCTCCTCGTTCCAGTACGTGACGCTGATCGGTGGCCAGTTGCTGGCGGTGCTGGTCATCGTCGTCATGGAAGCGGTGCTGAGCGAGCAGGAAATCCGCGCCTGGGGCTGGCGCGTGCCGTTCGTGATCGGCGCGATCGCCGCGGTGGTCGCATTGCTGCTGAGGCGCACCCTCACCGAGACCCAGACCGAGGACAAGCGTGCCAACAAGGACGCCGGCACGCTGACGGCACTGTTTCGCGACCATAGGGCTGCGTTCTTCACGGTGCTCGGCTACACCGCCGGTGGTTCGTTGATCTTCTACACCTTCACCACCTACATGCAGAAGTTCCTGGTCAACACCGTGCATCTGCCGATCAAGACCGCCAGTTTCATCATGACAGGCGCGTTGTTCCTGTACATGTGCATGCAGCCGGTGTTCGGCATGCTGTCCGATCGCATCGGGCGGCGCGCCAACATGTTGTGGTTCGGTGCGCTGGGCGCACTGTTCACGGTGCCGATCCTGACCGCGCTGCAATACGTCACCAACCCGGTAGTCGCATTCGTGCTGATCGTGTTGGCGCTGGCCATTGTCAGCTTCTATACCTCCATCAGCGGCATCGTGAAGGCCGAGATGTTCCCGGCCGAGGTGCGTGCGTTGGGCGTGGGCCTGGCCTATGCGCTGGGCAACGCGATCTTCGGCGGCTCGGCCGAGTACGTGGCATTGGGATTGAAGTCGATCGGTCACGAGACCGCGTTCTTCTGGTACGTCACCGTGATGATGGTACTGGCGTTCCTGGTCAGCCTGCGGCTGCCCAAAAAAGCCAGCTATCTGCAGGATGATCACTGAGCGGTGTAACCAGCCGTTCAGCCTGATGGCAGGGCAAGAAGACAGGACAAGCGAATTCGGCTAAAAGAAGGACTGTTCAACCCGAATTTCGTTTGCCCATGTCCAGTCCCACCGACCAGGAGCTCCGGCAGCTTTCCGAAGCGTTAGGCCAACAACTGCACGCGACACGCGAGCGGCTGGTTACGGCCGAAAGCTGTACCGGTGGCTGGATCGCCAAGGCCATGACCGACGTCGCCGGTTCTTCGGACTGGTTCGATTGCGGCATGGCCGCCTATAGCTACGAGGCCAAGCAGGCCTTGCTCGGCGTACGGCCGCAGACGCTGGAAAGCTACGGGGCGGTCAGTCGAGAAACCGCGATCGAAATGGTCTCGGGCGCGCTGGTCAATTCCGGCGCCAGCATCGCGGTGGCGGTCACCGGTATCGCCGGGCCGGGCGGCGGCAGCGCCGACAAGCCGGTAGGAACGGTGTGGATCAGCTGGAAGCGGCGGGGGAGCGATGCCTCGGCGCAGGTGTTCCATTTCGATGGCGACCGCGACGCAGTGCGTCGGCAGACGGTGGCTTCGGCCCTGCGCGGATTGAGTGCGTTGCTATGAAAGTTCTGCACCTTATCCAGCCGGCCGGCTGGGGCATCACGTGAGCATGTGGGACGCACTGGGCACGGTGCGTGACCTGGGGCGACTCCAGGAAATCGCATCGGTGCTGATTCGCTACGGCTTTGGCGATGTCGTGCGCCGGATTGGCATGGCCGACGTGCTGGAGCGGGCAGGGCGTCTACTGCACTGGCATAACGGCGAAGCGCGGTTGCGGATGTCGGCGGCGACGCGGGTCCGGCGTGCGCTCGAGGATCTGGGGCCTACCTTCGTCAAGCTCGGCCAGGTGCTGGCCACCCGGGTGGACCTGCTGCCGCCTGATTGGATCGACGAACTGAGCGAGTTGCAGAATTCGGTGCCGCCGTTGCCGTTCGAGCAGGTCCGTCCGCAATTGGTGGCCGACCTGGGCTTGCCGCCGGAAGAAGTGTTCCTGCGGCTGGACGAGACGCCTCTGGCTGCGGCATCGCTGGCGCAGACCCACCGCGCGTGGTTGGCCGATGGCACGCCGGTGGTGCTGAAGATCCGCCGCCCCGGCATTCGCGAGGTGATCGAGGCCGATTTGCGGCTGCTGGCGCGCCTGGCCGAGATAGTCGAGACGCGCGCTCCCGACCTCAAGCGCTATCACCCGGCCGAAGTGGTGCATCAGTTCACCTTGTCGCTGCGTCGGGAGCTGGATTTCGCCGCCGAATGCCGCAACGCCGAGCGCATTGCGCAGAACTTCGCAGGGCATGCGGAAATCCTGATTCCGGCCGTGCATTGGCGCTGGACCTGCGAAGCATTGAACGTGCAGGACTTCGTTGACGGCATTCCCGGACGCGATCTTGCCGCCGTCGATGCCGCCGGACTGGACCGAGTGAAATTGGCGCGTACCGGTGCCGGCATCGTGCTGAAGATGGTGCTGGAGGACGGCTGTTTCCATGCCGATCCCCATCCGGGAAACATCTTCTATCTACCGGGCAACCGTATCGGCGTGATCGATTTCGGCATGGTGGGGCGCATTTCCGAACAGCGTCGCTATCAGGTCGTGCAATTGCTGCACGGCATGGTCGCGCAGGATGCCGAGTCGGTCACCGACGTCTTGCTGGAGTGGGGTGGCGGCGGCATCGAGGTCGATGAAGCCCGGTTGCAGCAGGATATAGGGGCGTTCGTCGATGAATTCCGCGGCGTGCCACTGAAGGAGTTGCGCATCGGCGCCATGTTCGGCGACATCACCGCGATCCTGCGCGAGCACCGTTTGACCTTGCCGGCGGATCTGGCGCTGATGATCAAGGCGTTTCTGACCCTGGAGGGAATGGGGCGCCAGCTCGATCCCGATTTCGACATGGCCAGCGAGGCGCGCCCCTATCTCGAGCGCGCGGTATTGAAACGCTACGCGCCCGGCGCGGTGTTGCGCCGTGGGCGGCGCAGCCTGGTCGGCGCGGTCGACCTGCTCGGCAACCTGCCGCGCGATCTGAAGCGATTGGTGCAGGCCGCACGCCGGGGGCGGTTGCAATTGCACGTTGAAACCAATTCGCTGCGGGAGTTTGGCGAACAGGTGGACAGGGCAGCCAACCGGTTGACGATGGGTATCGTCACGGCGGCCCTGGTGATCGGCTCGTCGATCGTAATGAACAGTGTTGGCGGGATATCCAGCCGCTGGTTGCTGGCGATTGGAGTCGCCGGTTTCGTCGGTGCCGCATTGTGCGGCATCTGGATACTGTTCTCGATCTGGCGCAGCCGGAAATAGGCGCAGGACTCGGGGTGTGGGATTCGGTGCGGAGCACTTGCGCCCCTCGCCGTTAGTAGTAATACTACTAACCATGGACCTGACCACTACCCAGCAAGCGATCCTGTCGCTGATCGCCGAGCGTATCGAAGCCGAGGGCGTACCGCCATCGCAGACCGAAATTGCCCGTGCGTTCGGTTTCAAGGGCGTGCGCGCGGCGCAGTACCACCTGGAAGCCTTGGAGCAGGCGGGCGCGATCCGGCGCGTGCCGGGCCAGGCGCGCGGCATCCGTCTGGTCGCCCCGCCCGATAACGGCGAAGCGCATTCGTCGCCTGAGATACTGCATGAGGACGTACTGCGGCTTCCGGTACTCGGCCGGGTGGCGGCGGGCCTGCCGATCGGGGCGGATATCGGCTCGGACGATTTCGTGGTGCTGGATCGGGTGTTCTTCTCGCCGTCGCCGGATTACCTGTTGAAAGTGCAGGGCGATTCGATGCGCGACGAAGGCATCTTCGATGGCGACCTGATTGGCGTGCATCGTACTCGCGATGCACGATCCGGCCAGATCGTGGTGGCGCGGATCGACGAGGAGATTACCGTCAAGCTGCTGAAGATCGGCAAGGATCGCATCCGCCTGCTGCCGCGCAATCCCGACTACGCGCCGATCGAGGTGTTGCCGGATCAGGAATTCGCGATCGAGGGCTTGTACTGCGGTCTGCTGCGGCCCAATCGTTGAGCGGTCGAGATTGTCCGAGCATCGAAGCCGGTGTTTCCTGACGTATGCACTGCCGCTCATCCACTGCCGGATGAACCAATCACCCCCTAATTTGACCGTGTCGCACGCAGTCTCAGCCTGTGCGATACCGCACCGCTAAAGTGCCCCCATTCCGCAATCACTGACCGAGGATTACCCAGATGGACGAGAACAAGAAGCGCGCCCTTTCCGCCGCACTGAGCCAGATCGAGAAGCAATTCGGCAAGGGTTCGGTCATGCGCATGGGCGACCGCGTCATTGAGGCCGTCGAGGTGATTCCGACCGGTTCGCTGATGCTGGATATCGCGTTGGGCATCGGCGGTCTGCCGAAGGGACGCGTGGTGGAGGTCTATGGACCGGAATCCTCCGGCAAGACCACGCTTACGCTGCAGGCGATTGCCCAGTGCCAGAAAAAGGGCGGTACCGCAGCCTTCATCGATGCCGAGCATGCGCTGGACCCGATCTACGCCGCCAAGCTGGGCGTCAATGTCGACGACCTGTTGCTGTCGCAGCCGGATACGGGCGAGCAGGCGCTGGAAATCGCCGACATGCTGGTGCGTTCGGGCTCGGTCGACATTGTGGTGATCGACTCGGTGGCCGCACTGACGCCGAAGGCCGAAATCGAGGGGGAGATGGGCGACCAGCTGCCAGGGTTGCAGGCCCGCCTGATGAGCCAGGCGCTGCGCAAGCTGACCGGCAACATCAAACGTTCCAATACGCTGGTGGTCTTTATCAACCAACTGCGCATGAAGATCGGCGTGATGATGCCGGGCCAGAGCCCGGAAGTGACCACCGGCGGCAATGCGCTGAAGTTCTATGCCTCCGTGCGCCTGGATATCCGCCGTATCGGCGCGATCAAGAAGGGCGACGAGATCATCGGCAACCAGACCAAGATCAAGGTGGTCAAGAACAAATTGGCACCTCCGTTCA